>JBGPHB010000579.1:0-4376 GCA_041484155.1 Bryobacteraceae bacterium | reverse complement strand
CGCGGAAGTCCGAAATCCGTTTTCGCGAGCGCGCCGAGCTGCTCGACTTCATGCTCGAAGTGGCGCGCGTCACCACGGAAACACTCGACCTCGACAAATTGCTGGGAAACGTCGCCGCGATCGTCAAGACCGTCATCCCATACGACCTGTTCGCGATCCTGCTGCATAGCGAGCGCGCGCAGGGATTGCGTATCCGCTACTCAATCGGGCATCGCGAGGAAGTGGTGCGCAGTTTGGTAGTCCGGCTTGACGAAGGAATCGTAGGCGCGGCCGCGGCCAGCCGGCTGCCGGTGCTGGTGGAGGATGTGCGTCTGGACTCGCGGTACTTGAACGCGCTGGACGCGGTGCGCAGCGAACTGGCGGTGCCGATGGTGGCGCGCGGGAAACTGGTGGGCGTGCTGGACGTTCAGTCGACCAAGCTCACGGCGTTTTCCGAGCAGGACCGTACGCTGCTGCGGTTGATCGCGGGGCGGGTGGCGTCGTCCATCGATAATGCCAGCCTGTACCGGCGCGTGGACCGGCAGAACCGCACACTGCGCACGCTGGCGTACCTGTCGCAGGAGTTCAGCTCGATTCTGGACCTGGACGAACTGCTGGGCAAGATCGCGTCCACGACTCGCGCCCTGATCAACTACGATGCGTTCAGCATCTTTCTGGTCGACGCGGAGAAGAAAGTCCTGCGGCACCGCTTTAGCGTGCGCTACGACCAGCGCGTGAATCTGGACAACATTCCGTTGGGCAAGGGCATCACGGGCGCCGCCGCGGAATCCCGCGAGACGGTTCGGGTGGCCAATACGATGGAGGATCCCCGCTACATCGCTTCCCATGCCGAGATCCGTTCGGAAATGGCCGTGCCCCTGGTCCTGCAGGACCGGGTGGTCGGCGTGCTGGACGTGGAGAGCGAGCGCATCGGCTACTTTACGGAGGATCACCAGCGGACCTTGAACCTGCTGGCTCCGCAAATCGCAAGCTCGGTGGAGAACGCCCGCCTGTATGAGGAGCTGGCGCAGCGCGAGCAGCGGATGGAACAGGATTTGAAGGCCGCGCGCAAGTTGCAGCACGTGTTGCAGCCGCGGCGGGCGCCGGAGATCCGCGGCCTGGAAGTGGGCATCCGCGCGCGTCCGGCGCGTGAGATTTCCGGCGACGTGTACGACTTTTTTGAATTTGGCGACGATTACGCGGTGATCGTCTTCGGGGACGTCAGCGGTAAAGGCGCCGCGGCCGCGCTGTACGGCGCGCTGGTGAGCGGCCTGCTGCGGATACTGGCGCCGCGCCGGAGGAGCCCGGCGTTGTTGATGCAGTCCCTGAACGAAACGCTGCTCGAGCGCAAGGTAGACGCGCAATACGCCGCGCTGCTGGTGGCGCTGTGGGAGCCGCGCGAACGGTTGCTGACTCTGTGTAATGCGGGCGCCAACCCTCCGCTGATTCACCGCCGCGGCGAGGTGCTGAAGCCGCAGGCGGAAGGGATTCCCATCGGACTCCTGGAGGATCGCCAGTACGAGGAAGTCCAGTTTCAGGCTGAACTCGGCGACACGGTCCTGTTCTTCTCCGACGGCGTCGACGACCAGCTCAACGCCAAGGAGGAGGATTACTCGCGCGCCCGCCTGGTCCGCCTGTTCAAGGACCACGGTCCGGCGCCGCCGAAGGCGCTGGCCGATGCGATCTTCGCCGATCTGGACGCGTTCCGCGACGATGTGCCTATCACCGACGATCAGACGGTGCTGGTGATGAAGGTTACCGGGTGAGCGCCTTTAACTACCGTGACCGGAGCCTGTACTGTGAGGGCGTCGCGCTCGCCGACATCGCCACACGTGCTGGAACGCCATGTTACGTCTACTCCGCCGGTACCGTGACCGAGAACTTCCGGGCGTATGAGGCGTCCTTCGGCGACATTCCGCATACCGTGTGTTATTCCGTCAAGGCGAATGGTAACCTGGCGTTGCTCCGTCTGTTGGCCGCCGCGGGCGCGGGATTCGACGTGGTGTCCGGCGGCGAGCTTTATCGCGTGCGCAAAGCGGGGGGCGATCCGGCGAAGGTCGTGTTTTCGGGCGTGGGAAAGAGGGCCGAGGAGATCGATCAAGCGCTGGCCGAAGGGATCTTTGCATTCAATTGCGAATCGGAGCCGGAGCTGGCGCTGGTGGACGCGCTGGCGCATCGCCGCGGCGTGAAGGCGCGCGTGGCCGTGCGGGTCAATCCCGACGTGGACGCCGACACTCACGCGCACATCGCTACCGGACGGCGGGGGCACAAGTTCGGCGTGGACATCGGCGAAGCGGAGGCGGTATATGAACGTGCGCGGCGGCACGAGAACCTGGTGGTGGATGGCGTTAGCTGCCACATCGGCTCGCAACTCCTGGATCCGGGTCCGCTGATGGACGCCGTCGACCGCGTGCTGGACCTCATCGAGCGGTTGCGGGCGAAGGGATTCACGATCCGCCATGCCGATTTCGGTGGCGGGCTCGGAGTGGCCTATCGGCACGAAGACGTGGCTCCGGCGATCGCTGAATTCATTTCGAAATTGCGCACACGAGTGGCGGGGCGCGGCCTACAGGTGATGATCGAGCCCGGGCGCTCGATTGTCGGCGGCGCGGGTGTGCTGCTGACGCGTGTGCTGTATCGAAAGAAGAACGGCGAGAAGGACTTCGTGGTAGTGGACGCAGCGATGAATGACCTGATCCGCCCGGTGCTTTACGGGGCCTATCACAATATCGTCCCGCTTCGGCAAAGAGACGGGGAAAAGACCAGCGTCGACGTGGTCGGACCGGTATGCGAATCCGGAGATTTTCTGGCCCGCGATCGCGAGATGCCCAATGTCCTGCCGGGAGATGTGCTGGCGGTTTGCTCGGCGGGGGCTTATGGATTCGCGCAAGCTTCGAATTACAATGCGCGGCCGCGTGCGGCGGAGGTGCTGGTGGAGGGCGACCAGTGGCGCGTCGTGCGGCAGCGGGAGACGTACGAGGATCTGGTGCGGGGGGAGATGTGAAGCTTGTTCCCGTGGAAGAGTATCTCGGAACCACGTATCGGCCTGATTGCGATTACGTGGATGGAGAGGTGCTGGAACGAAACGTGGGCGAGCATGACCATAGCGACTTGCAGAGTGAATTTGCGCACAACTTCCGCACCAGGCGCAAGCAGTGGAAGGTGCATGCGGTGGTGGAGCAGCGAGTCCAGGTAGCGGAACGGCGCTACCGGATTCCCGATGTCTGTGTTGTGGCTGGTGGTGGCCCGTACCCACCGATCTACAATGCGCCGCCGTTCATCTGTATCGAGATTCTGTCAAAGAAGGATACGCTGGCCAGCACGCAAGACCGTATTGACGACTATCTGAAGTTCGGCGTCCGCTATGTCTGGCTGATCAACCCACGCAACCGCCGCGCGTGGGTTCATACGTCCGAGGGGAGCAGGGAAGTGAAGGACGGTGTGCTCCGGACGGAGAATCCATCCATCGCGGTTCATTTGGCTGAAGTGTTCGCGGGACTTGAGGAGTGATTGCGATGCTCCTAATTTCCAAAATCTCCGCAAGGCTTGTGGGGCGGGTCTCCAGACCGGCAAGCCGGCAGTCGTGCCGGCTTTCTTAGAGTGTGGAAAGAAGGCCGGCAAAGACGCCGGCCCGCCGGCAAGACTGCCTGCCCCGCAGAGCAGCATGGCCGCAAACAAAGGCAATAACTTACTTCACTCACCCGAGTCTGGTAAGATCGGAAACGGCATTCGTTGCCTGAGGCCGTTTCCGGGGAGGTGTTGCCTGTGCTCCTTACGCATCTATTTAGTCTTCTTGTCCACTCCGCTGCGTTGGTTCCTTCGCGTATTGGTTCAAATTGGGGCGGGGTGGTCTTTTCGATCATCCTCTTTGCCGCAACCGAGTTTGCCCTTTGGAAATGGGGCGCTATGAAAGGGCACTGGACAAGGGGTGCCATAATCGGCGTCTGCACTGTTCTCGTTGCGTGGTTGGGATTGCGGGCGATTTCCATTTTTCTGACTGTCTATGACGATCATCAAAACTTAGCCGGTGCTGCGGCGCGGATTAAACGGGACGGTGCTCGCTCTTATGCACAATGCGCGACGCAAAGACAGCAAGATAACAACACGGCGATTCAGGCCATGGGAGAACTGAAGACCGCGCTCGCGCGGAAGGAGGGCGCCGACGCCGCACTCCAGAAGCAAAATCGGGATCAACAATCCACAATCAATGGATGCCTGAGCGAGGCGATCAAACTTGTCGCGCCAGAGCCGCAAAGAATCACGCCGCTAGCCCTTCCGCAACTAGTGCGGCTATCTGTACTGCGAGCCGCGCATGCCACAGATTTTCTAGTACTGACCAACAGGATCATTACGCCGATAAACCTGCTCGTTGAATGCGATCAAAACATTGTCGATGT
>JBGPHB010000578.1:0-4386 GCA_041484155.1 Bryobacteraceae bacterium | reverse complement strand
TCCATCTCTATTTCCGCGATACCCGCTACACGGTGACCAGCACGGATTGCCGGGTTGAAACTCAATTGACCGCCGATGTGCATGCGGGCGATTCCAGTCTGCCGGTCGGCAGCACGGCGGGCTTCTCGGCCGCGGATGGCATCTGGATCGAACGCACCGGCACCAACGAGGAACAGACTGCGGTGGCCGGAGTGCTCTCGAACTCGCTCACCGCAAGCGTCGCCGTTATCAATGCGGCGGGCCACCCGAGTGGTTCCTACGTGACCCGCAAGACGCGGGCCTGGCACGTCGCGCAGAAGCTTGCGGACATCATCAACACGGCGGGCGCTTCCGTTGCCGGCCGATTTGGTCCAGACCAGAGCGGCGTGATCCACGCGCAAGCATGGGCCAGCGGGCCGAGCGCCGGCGGCATCACGATCACCTTCGTCCTCGCCAGCGGCACCACGTCGCGGTATGGGAAGCTCGGGAATTTGGACCGGGTCTTCCTAACTCACGGGCGCACGGTCGGCGGCGCGCCGGTGGGGAGCGGGCAGGGTTTCCAGTGGACCTCAGGCAGCGGGGCCAGCGTCCGGTTCGCCAACGGCGACAACAACACGAAGTACCATGTGACGCTCGACTTCACCCAGACTCTGCTCGACAAAAACGGAGCGGTGGTTCCCATGAGCGACTGCCGGAAGATGTACATGTCTTCGCGCCGCGCTTCGAGAACGTCGAGCAGGACCTCCAGGACGGATGCTTCCTCGCGGCGGGCGTGGGCACCTCCGATACCACATGGACGGTGGACGACACCTCGAAGCTCACCGGAGGCCGGTACTTCATCGGCACGCCAAGCAGCGAGGAGCGCATTCAACTTCTCTCGGTGGTCTCGTCCACACAGATCACAGTGACGAGGGGGTTCGAAGCATCGACGCCCGGCGCATGGTCTGTGGGCGCACGCTTGAAAAAGCTATCTCCGCTCTCCGGCTTCAACGGCGACGTCGAGTGGGGATGCGCGATCTCGAACATCGCGGTCACCGGGAACGGCAGTCTGAAGGTCGGCGGCGCGTCGGATCGGATCGAGGAAGCGGACCCGCGCTGCAAGTACACCGGCTCTTGGGAGGACTACAAGTACGCGGGCGGCTTCCCATCACAATGGTGGAGCACCGGACACGTGAAGCGGTGCGTGCCCGCCAGCGGCTAGACGTTCGCAAGGTGGTCCTGCTGCACTCGTACTCGCGGACGCACGATCTGTAACTGGGAACCTTCCTCAATAGCGACTGCGGAAGGGTGCGCGTCTCGGTAGATGGCGTCGCGACCACGCACGATCTCTACCTGAACGAATACGTCGGGACCACCGCGAATCTGAAAGTACGCGGCAGTGTCGCGGCGGGCAACCACATCGTCGAAATCACGGCTCTTTTCGACAGGAATTCGGCCAGCACCAGGTACTCCTTCTATTTCGATTAGCTGCACGTTCAAAGAGATGGTCTCGAAGCGCAAGGGGCAGATCCGTCCACTGGATCTTTGGCATCCTATTGCTACGCGTCGAAGGTCAGCCTGGCAAGCTCCTGCTTGAGTTGCTGGCGCGCGGCGTGATCTGTCGAAACCGACAGTTTTTCGACCAAGCCCAAATAGTGTTGCTTTTCGGCTTCCTTCGATTGCAAACCCGCTTCGATCAGATCGAGTAAGACCCGGTTCGCGCTGGTGTGCTGAGACTTCGCCAGGGCACTTACCCGCTTGGCCGTGCGGAGAGGAAGTACAACACTCTTCCGAACTGCCTTGGCGAGGGTTTCCATAGCTAAAGAATACCGCTACTTCTCCCTCACCGGTAAGCCACATCCGAACCCTTCGATCCCGCGACCGGACACTGTAATCCAGCGCCCTGTTGAAAACAAAGATGCTGAAACCGGCAACTGTGGTGCTACTATTTCTCCCATGCGGACCACGCTCAACGACCTTCGCTATGCCGCCCGGCAGCTCGCCAGGCAGCGGCTTTTTACCCTGGTGGCCTTGGCGACACTGGCGCTGGGGATCGGGGCAAACTCGGCCATTTTTGCAGTGGTCGATGCGGTCATGTTGCGTCCGCTCCCCTATCGTGAGCCCGGCCGCCTGGTGTTGATCGAAGAGCTGATTCGCAAACTCGGCCCACAGGGACTCCCGGTAACCCCGCAGGACATGGTCGAATTCCAGCGCAACACGACCGCCTTTGATGAGGTCGCGGCGTTCACCGCCACCTCGATGGAACTCACCGGCGCTGGTCAGCCCGAACGCCTGGAGGGTCTGCGCGTTTCTCCGGAGATTTTTCAGGCGCTCGGAGTGACGCTGTCAGCCGGACGAGGGTTCGCGCCCGAGGAGGACCGGCCGGACAGCGGCGTGGCTGTGATCAGCTACCGTCTCTGGCAGAGGCGATTTGCGGGCGCTTCTGGCGCCGTGGGCCGCGTGGTCAACTTCAATCGAAAGCCGGTTACCATTGTCGGCGTCTTGCCGAAGGACTTCGAGTTCCCGCTGCCTGGGATAATCTTCGGTGGCGGCAAAGATGTCTGGATGCCGCTGGGGCTCACGCCGCAAGAGATAGCTACGATCGGCAACTACAACTACGCGCTAATCGGCCGAATGAAACCGGACGTAACCTTGAGCGGCGCTCAGGCGGACGTCCAAGCGGTGGCTCGCCGCATGTACGAAAAACTTCCGCCACGAATACAGGCCGAGTTCACGCTGGACGCGCAGGTCACTCCCGTTACAGTGAGCGTCGTCCGAGACTCGCGAAAGCTGCTGTGGCTGCTGGCCGGCGCGGTCGGTTTCGTTCTGCTGATCGCCTGCGTCAACGTGGCCAACCTGCTCCTGACGCGGGCGGCGAACCGTCAACAGGAGCTGGCGATTCGCGCGTCGCTCGGCGCCAGCCGGACGCGGTTGATCCGCCATCTGCTGACCGAGAGTCTGCTGCTCTCCACTGTGGGCGGCGGCGGCAGTTTGCTCCTGGCGATGTGGCTGGTGGGCTGGCTGGCGCGCGTGATGCCTGCTTCCATTCCGCGCGTCTCCACGATCGCGCTCGACTGGCACGTGGTTGCGTTCACCACGGCAGTGTCGGTGCTCTCCGGGTTGTTGTTCGGGACAATGCCAGCCCTGAGCGCGGTCGCGCGTTTGAAGGGTGCGGTTCGGGGAGCGACCCAAAACGTCGCGCATGCCCGGCTGCGAGGCCTGCTGGTGGTGAGCGAAGTAGCTCTCTCACTGGTCCTTCTGGTCGGTGCGGGACTCCTGGTGCGGAGCCTGGTCGCGCTTCGCTCGGTCGATCCGGGATTCGACGTGCAACACATTCTCACGGCCCGCGTCACCTTGCCCGCCAGCGCCTATCGCGACGCCGCGTCGATTCGCGGTTTCTATCAACGCGCCGTGGATGCGCTCGCTGCGCTCCCCGGAGCCAGCGCAACTGGGGCGGCGACTACACCGTTCCTTAACCTGCGCGGTCAGAATCTATTCACGGTCAAGACCGCGGGGTTCCCCCAGTCCCTCTCCTCGCATGCCCAGGTGGCCGGGAACTATTTTCAAGCGGCCGGCATTCCTCTGCGCCGCGGACGTATCTTCGATTCGCGCGATCGCGCGGAATCCGAGCCCGTGATCGTGATCAATGAAACGCTGGCTCGCACATACTTCCCGGGCCGCGATCCCGTCGGGCAGCAAATCAAGTTGGGAAGCCGGGAAACACCGGATCCCTGGTTGACAGTCATTGGAGTCGTCGCGGACGTAAAGAACAATGAATTGGCCAATGCCGTAAGGCCGCAGACGTACGTCGCGTATGCGCAAGTGAATGATCGGATCCTTACTGGATTTTTCAGTTCCATGGTTCTCACCGTTAAGGCGGCGGCGGAGCCCGCGGCGCTGACCTCGGCGGTGCGCGCCGCCATCGCACGGCTCGACCCGGAATTGCCGGTGACCGATTTGCAAACCATGCGAGCGCAGGTGGAGAGGTCGCTTTCGCCGCAATGGTTTCAGACCGGGTTGGTGGGGTCGTTCGCCGGGCTGGCGCTGTTGCTGGCGGCGATCGGAATTTACGGTGTTGTGTCCTATGCCGTCACGCAGCGGACGCGGGAAATCGGTGTGCGGATGGCGCTCGGGGCGAGCCGAGGCAACGTACTCAAACTGGTGATCGGCCAGAGCATGAAGTTCGTGGTCGCCGGGGTCGTGCTGGGGTTGGGTGCATCCGTCGCGCTGACGCGTGTGATGACCAGCTTTCTCTTCGGCGTAACCGCGACGGATGCCCTGACGTTCGTGCTCGCGCCGGCGGTTTTGTGCGTCGTCGCCCTTATAGCGAATCTAGCGCCGGCGCGGCGCGCATCCGGAGTGGATCCCGTAGTGGCCTTGCGCTACGAATAGTGGGGCAGCCAGTCCTGGCGGCGAGCCGGCCTCCAG
>JBGPHB010000577.1:0-4387 GCA_041484155.1 Bryobacteraceae bacterium | reverse complement strand
TGGGCGTGCCGACCAGATTGCTCCTGCGAGGCGTGAAGCGTACGTCTGCCCGTCCGTTTTCGTCAATGAAGGCAGCCACGATGTCCGGTTTTGATTCGAGCTTCGCAAAGAGGAGCCCGTTCCCACGATGTGGCAATCCGACGGCGGTGGCGGCGATCGCATATTGATTCGGGCCATCCCATGGCGTCCCGTCGCGTTTGGATTCGCTTGCCACTACACGCAACTGAACGTGCTGAGCGAATGGTTGCTGGCCTGCAAGAGGGTGAGCCGCCAGAACGCCGGCGATCAATTGGATGTGCTTGAATCTCATGATCCGCAGTCTATGCGAAATCCACGCGGCGCACAAGATACAATGAGTTAGGTCAGCGTAAGAGCGCTAAGTTCCCTATTTCTATGCAATTTCCAGCAATCGTTAGGAGCCGTTAGAGATGTCTCCGCCCAATCCGGGGTATTACCAGTTCGGTCCGTTCCGGCTCCACGTCTTTGAAGGAGGCAAAGTCGGCAGGCTTACACGCCTGGACAACGGGGAAGAGGAGCACATTCCGGTCACACAGAGGCCGTTCGAGTTCCTGCTGGCTCTGGTCCAGCTGAGGCAGAAGACCGACAAGAAGTGGTCGTCTAAAGAATTTGACCGGGGTTTTGGAAAGGAAAACAACGTCCGGCAACTCAAGTACGAGTTATCGAAACGGCTCCGCTACAAGAATGGGGACGACTATTTGAAGGACTACTACATTCCGGATGCCGTCGAGTTCGTGCCACGGACAGGTGAGTCGGCGGGGACGCTCGCCAAAGCCGCCGGCGTCATTATCCCGTCGGTGTGTGCGGTCGTCATCACCCTAGTCCTTGAAGTCGCGGCTCGGGTTCCCTTGGCCGCGATGCGGCTGACCCTCACTCAAGCGATGGATGCAGGGGCCGTCTCGGGATTGCTTCAGGGAATCATCGGTTCGATCCTGTGGGCCGTTCCAATCGGCGGCACGATTTCGATCTGGTTGCTAGGGTTCGCAGACTGGCCGAGATGGAACCTTGCGAATCCACGCCGCCGCGCGACACTGATTGGCGGCGCGTCCGGTTTGTTGGGCGGAGCGATCGTCACACTCTCGCTGGTGTTTGGCCAGGAACCTGAGACACTCGCCAAAGCAGGCTGGATCCAGGACCAAACGAGGCTAACCGCGTTCACCGTGACGGGCCTTGGTTATTCCGAATTGGTGAACGGGCTGGCGCTTGGTGGAGCCGTGGGGTTTTGTGCGGCGAGGGTCTTGTTGTCGTCACATTGGGGAATCATCGTCGCAACCCATTCCAAGATCGCCGGAGTCGCCGAGCTCCCGCGGGCGCTACGGAGTTCCCTGATTCAAGCGCTGAAGCAGAGCCACGTTCTATTGTTGATGATGGCGATCGCAGCTTCACTCGTGGACGGAGTTGTTTCCGTCTTTTTCGCCCGGCGCGCTCACCTTCGTATCATTGGCGAGGCCCTTTGCATCGGTGCAGGCGGCCTCGGCATGGTATCAGGATTGCTATTCGGATTGTTTCTAGTTCGAACCGGTGTCAGGATTCACGGACGGGACTGATCGCTCCTTAAACGCATCGTCCGCAGCGAGAGCGGGCGAGGGAGAGATTTCCCAAGCGCGGCGCGGTAGCGCCGCGGTAGGTAGCGTTCGAAGAGTGAAATCCAATGTTGTTCGGTCGCGGCTCCGGCGGAAGAGGCGTGTTCAAAGAGGCGGCCCACCGAAAGCTGAGCGAGCATTTCGTTTTGAACACGATGGAAGACTTCGGCGAGGTCGATTTGGCCGGAGTCGGGTTTGGGTGGCACGGCGGGTTCCGATCCCATCGTAGGCGCGAGTTCATTTGAGGGTCGAGGTGGGAGCGGAGAAGTGGTTGATAGCTTGAAGCACTTTCTAGAGCGAAACATCGGGCGCCCCTGGGACAAGGTTTACTCGGAAATCTGCAATGGCGCCGACGCCCGCGTGGTGATGGGCCGCCACGTTCTTGATCACGTTGCGGACTATGTCGCCATCAAATGCTGGCTGGACGGAAAGCGGGTAATGTGGGTTCCCAGGTGGGGAGGTGCGCGGGAAGTGCATGGCCTATACGTTCATTCGAGAACAGGCCTATTGAAACGGACTCGTGAAGCGCGTTAGTCCGCCACTGGTATAATCGCGGGCGCGGATGCCGACGAGGTGAAAAAAGGGGAACTGCCGGGTCTGGCCCTAAACTTGGTTTCGGAATGGGCGGCACTCCACAAAAACCGAGCTGCTGGAAAACTGGCGGCTGTGCCGCGAGAAGAGGTCGCCAGCGAAGGTCGACCCGCTGGCCTGAGGCGGAGGTAGGCATGTATTGGGATGTGGTTGAAGTAAGGCCGGAGCCTGACTACTGCCTTTTTGTGCGGTTTGCGGATGGGTTGAACGGACTCATTCGGCTAGCGCCAGACCAGCTCACGGGCGCCTTGGAGCCGTTGCGAGACCGCGAGTTCTTCAAGAAGGCCTTCATCGACAGCGGGGCGGTCGCCTGGCCAGGAGAAATCGACCTCGCGCCCGACGCGATGTACGAAGAAGTCGCCAGGCAACGAGTGATGTCTTCCGCCGATTGAGCGCGGAGAAAAATCCCCGGCTAGGCGGGCAGTTTGACTGCAGCGGTCGCCTTCCAAAAGGAAGAACGCTGCCTTCCTACGCGGCGGAAGTTATCTCTACTTCGCCCGCGAAGCTTGAGGGCGCCGGAACTGGGAGTCCTTTCGTCGCGCAGTCCCTCAATGTGAAATTCGATGGCCTCGTGAATGAAGAGTTCGGCCTCTTCGCGCGTATCGCCGACGGTGATCACGCCAAGGAGGTCCGGAACGTAGGGTCCCCAATGAGTCTGCCTTTTTCGTACATGACCGGCTTCGGTCTATTGAAGCGCATGCGGGCACAGCGGGCGGCGGACTTCGCGGGATGCCGCGCTCCAATTCGAAATCCCGTCGGCAGATTTACATCGCCCGTATCCGTTCGCACGATGACGCGTACTCCGGTTTTGGGGATTGATCTGGATCAGAACCTGCACGGTCTGGCGCCGCTTCCAAAGAGTTGCTACGTTATGCTAGAGAAATGGGCGCCAAGATGGCCATCTCCGTCGAGCAGTATTTGCACACCAGCTTTCCGGACCTCGACAAGGAGTACCGTGATGGCGAAATCGTGGAGCGTTCATTGCCAGATTACCCACATTCGAGAACGCAGCTACTCCTCTGTGTTTTCTTCGAGGCTCTTCGAAAGACACTCTCGGTTTACGCCTGTCCCGAGCTCCGGCTGAAGCTGCGCAAAGGGCTGTACCTGACCCCGGACGTCTCGGTCTTCTGGCCATCACCGCCGCCCGCGGCAGTGCCGGACACCCCTCCGCTCGTGGCCATCGAGATCCTCTCGCCCGACGATCGTTTGACGGCAGTGCGCGAGAAGTTTGAAGAATATCGAGCGTGGGGCGTGAAGCACGTCTGGTTGGTGGATCCCCACTCGCGGCGGATGTATACGTGCCAAGCCGGACTGGTCGAGGCCCCTGTGCTACGGATTTCTGAGTTGGAAATCCAACTGATGCCCGAAGCGATTTTCGAGTAATACGCTATGGCCGTCGATTATGCCGCCGTATTCGCCGCGCTTAAACCTGTACTCGCGAAATATGCGAATCGCCTGGCCGTGAAGGGCGGACACGTCCACGGAGTACACTCTGGTCACGAACTCCGCGTCACCTTTTCCCGCAGCATAAAGGGCAACCCTGGATTTCGGCTCTGTGCGTCTCGGCGCGTTGAAGAAGCGAATGCAGGGCAAGACCTGCTTCAACTTCAAGGCTGAGCCGGAACCGGAACTCATCACCGACCTAACGCTACTGACCGAGGTGGGATTCAGGCAGTGGAGCGAAAAGAAGTGGGTGTGAACCGCTGAAGTGCGAAAGCGCCTCGCAATTCACAGTAGAGTCGCGTGAGGCCGCGAATTGGGTACATCGAAGCGTCGTCAAGGTGTATCCTAACCTCGAAGAGGTCCGGATATGCCCGCCAACAAGAAGATCGACAATCCACAGGAGATCTATCAGATCAAGGTCACCTTGCTCGGCGCCAACCCGCCCATCTGGCGCCGGCTGCTGGTGCCTGCGGACATGACGCTCAGGCAGTTGCACGACGTGCTGCAAGTAGCCGTAGGCTGGCAGGATTGCCACATGCATGCCTTCAGCATCGGTGAAAAGCGGTTCGCAATACCAGATCCGAATGACCACCTCATGGGCCTGCCTGCCTCGGGCGACGAGCGCACGGCGCGGCTGTTCACGGTGCTCGGTAAGGCCGGCGCAAAGGCGGCCTATAACTACGACTTCGGCGACGACTGGGAGCATGGGATTGCCGTCGAAAAAGTGCTGCCGCCCGAGCCGGGACTGGCTT
>JBGPHB010000576.1:0-4387 GCA_041484155.1 Bryobacteraceae bacterium | reverse complement strand
ATCGTGGACGACTCCGCGGCAATACGGAAGATTCTGCAACGGGTGCTGCGCCAGACCGAGATGCCCATCGGCAACATCATTGAAGCGGGAGACGGCCGCGAAGCGTTGGAGGCGCTGAAGACGCAGAACGTCAATTTGATTCTGTCCGATATCAACATGCCCAACATGGATGGGCTCGAACTACTGAAAGCCCTCAAGGCCAACGAATCCTGGGCCAAGCTCCCGGTCATCATGGTAAGCACCGAGGGGAGTCAGGCGAAAGTGCTGGAAGCGGTGGAATTGGGGGCCGCCGGTTACGTGCGGAAACCATTCAACGCAGAGCAAATCAAGGAGAAGCTGGCGGCGTTCTCCTAACCGCTCCTGGTGAATCATGGCGGACACAAAGGAACTCGAACTCATTACGAACGCAGACATCATCGCGGCCATCAAGACCGCGACGCACGAGGTCTTCTCCACGATGTTGAGCATCGAGATCACCTCCGACGAAGCCCTGGTGCCGCAGAACGTAACGTCAGCGCCCGCCTCGGGAATCATCGCACTCATCGGGCTGGCCGGGCCTTGGGCGGGAACCGGAAGCGTGGCCTGCAATGCCGAGTTTGCCTGCAAGCTGTCCTCCCAATTCCTGATGGCCGAATACCCGGAGGTAAATGACGACGTCCTCGACGCCGTGGCGGAGATCACCAACATGATCCACGGCAACGTCAAGACCATGCTCGAGCAGAAGGTTGGGGAAATGGGCCTGAGCACCCCCACGGTCATCTTCGGCCACAATTTCCAGACGCGCAGCGCTCGAACCCACGAGTGGACCGGCGTACGGTTCAAATGCGGCGAACACGAGATGTGCGTGCAGATGTGCCTGGCGCCCAATCGGGATCCGGCGGCTCACAGGGACCTGCGTCCGGGGTTTCAGTTTCCACAGATGTCGAATAGCTGATTGCCACGAATGAACACAGCGTTTTTCATTCGCGTGTATTCGTGTTCATTCGCGGCTATCTTTTTCTTTGGCGCATTTCGACGAGGGTGATCCTGAAGTCGCCCACTTCGCTTGAAAAGGTCATGCGGCTGACATCGTTGCCGCCGCAGATGCGGAGTGAGTAGTCGGTACCCTCCACCACGGACGGCATCGAAATCGCCACGCCGGCGGGCAGCACCGCTTTGAGGTTTCCGGCAATCATGTTCGCCAGTTCGCCCAGGGCGTCACGAACATCGTCGTTTACCGAGGTCGGAGGCTCGATGGACATGAGCCGCTGCGTGAATTGGAAGGATTGTTCCAGGGTACATTCGACCAACAGGGCGCCGTTCCAAGCGCCGGCATAGTAGACCGCCCCGGTCACCGGTGACGCGTCGGAACTCACGCCATCGGCAGCCCGCTCGATGGTCAGACCAAGCATGGTTCTAAAGACGTCACCGATGATCTGGGTTTCCTCGGGGCGGTAGGATTCTACGGACGTATGAGGGATCATGAGTCACCTTATGCGGGCGATTGGTAGAACGTGGCCGACCCAATGGTCGTGCGGAGGTAGGTGTCGTCCAGATTGATGGTTGTTTCCGCACCGCCAAGCGACAGATACCCGCCGGGCAGTAAGGTCTTGCGAATCTCCGCCAGGATCTTCTTCTTGGTCTCGACGTCGAAATAGATCAGGACGTTGCGGCAAAATACAAAGTCGAACGGACCCAGTGCGCCCATGCTCTGGCGGAGGTCGAATTTTTCGAATCGGACCAGCTTTTTCACGTTGTCCTTGAGCTGCCACTCGAGGCCGTGCCGGGTGAAATACTTGACCAGGTAAAGGGCGGGCAAACCGCGGTTCACCTCGATCTGCATATAGCGCGCCGTGCGCGCCCGCTCGAGGATGTTCTCGGCCAGGTCGGTCCCGATGATTTCGAAGTCGCCGCCGGCCAGACCGCGTTCCAGCAGCAGCATCGCCAGGCTGTAGGCCTCCTGCCCGGAGGAGGCCGCGGCGGACCAGAATCGCAGTCTTCGCCCGTTCCGCTTTGCCAGCAACGCCGGGAGCAGGTGATCCCGCAGGGCGTCGAAGGGCGCAACGTCGCGAAAGAACAGCGTTTCGTTGGTGGTCATGGCCTCGACGACTTCCTGCTTCAAGGGCGAGACGCTGGTCGCGCGCATCAGCGCACAGAGATCGCCGATGGTTTGCAGGCTCTGCTTGCGGACGATGGGCATCAGCCGGGCTTCCAGGAGGTACTCTTTGCTCCCGTCGATGACGATACCCGACTCCTTGTAAATCTGGTGCTGGAGAAAAGCGTAGTCCACGGGCGAGATCAGACACGGGGTGTGTCCCGGCTTGCTGGCGTCCTGGTTCACGGTTTGCACGGGTGGTCTCGCTTCATAGCTGTCTCAAGATTTCGGGTACCACGCAGTTCAGATCCACGATCGCGTCGGCCAGACCGGCATTGGCCACGGCTCCGGGCATGCCCCAAACCACACTCGAGGCCTCGTCCTGGGCCACCACGTACGCCCCCTGGGCCTTCAGGCTCTCGATTCCGTGCAGGCCATCCTGTCCCATTCCCGTCAGAATGGCGGCCACCACCGCTCCCCCGTAGACCTCCGCGACCGAGCGGAAAAGCACATCCACCGCCGGCCGGCAGGAGTTTTCCGGCGTGGATTGATCGAGCATCACCGAAACCTGAAGACCGGTTTTGCGCAGCTTCATGTGATAGTCGCCGGGCGCAATCAGGATCCGGCCTGGCTCGATGGCCATATTGTGCGCCGCCTCCTGAACGCGCAACTTGGTTTTGGTCTGCAAGCGGTCCGCCAGCAGGCGCGTAAAGATCGGCGGCATATGCTGAACGATGACGATCGGCAGCGGGAAATCGGCGGGAAATGTGGGCACGATCTCGGCCAGCGCCGTGGGTCCGCCCGTGGAAACGCCGATGGCCACAATGCGGCGCCGGATTGGAATGCCCAGGGTCTTGGGCGCGAGCGCAGGAGTGGACTTCCGCAGCGCGGGAGTCACAGGCGCGGCCGGGCTCGCAGCGAACGAAAAGAACTGCTTGATCTTGGGCAGCAACTCCCCGCGCAGACTGCTCATCGACCGGTCGAGCGAGCCGACATTGGCCGCTTTGGCCACGTAGTCGTTGGCTCCGGCGGCCAGCGCGTCCATGGTCGCCGTGGCGCCGCGCTCGGTCAAGGTGCTGAACATGATCACATACAGTTGGGGAAATTCCTTGTGGATGCGCCGCATGGTTTCGATGCCGTCCATCTCGGGCATCTCGATGTCGAGCGTGACCACGTCGGGATTCACCTGCGGAATGCGCTGCAAGGCGATGGCCCCATTGGCGGCGGATCCCACCACCTCCAGGGCGGGGTCCTCTCCCAAGGCGTGCGTCACCAGACGCCGGATGACGACCGAGTCGTCGACCACCAGCACGCGAATCCGGCCGCCCGCCTGGATGACTCTCTTGCCTGTGGCCATGATTTTGACTTATTGCGTGTTGCCTCACGGCGCTATTGAATCACTCCCATTAACCGTAATTTGTCGGAAATGATTTCTTCCGTGAACGGTTTCATCACGTATTCGTTGGCGCCGGCTTCGAGCGCCGCCACCATCTGTTCGACCTGAGTCTCGGTGGTGACCATCATCAATAAGACCGAGGCGAAGCGTGCATCCGCCCGCAAGGCTTTGACGAACTCCAGACCGTTCATCTCCGGCATGTTCCAGTCGACCAGAACCAGGGAGACGCCGGGGTGCTCCCGCTCGAGGACCTCCAGGGCCTCCCTTCCATTCGCGGCCTGGAACACCTGATAGCCGAGAGAGTCCATGATCTTTCCCAGGATCAGACGAATGGCTTTCGAATCGTCCACTACCATTGCTTTGGGCATGAGACTCTCTCGGACGGTCTTCTAAAACTTGTATTTACCTACTACGGATTGCAACTGAGCCGCCATCTCGCTGAGCGCCTTGGAGGCCCTCTGGGTATCGTTTGCGCCTTCGGTAGTGCTTTGGGCGGCCGTGGCTACGCCGGAGATGTTCTTGGCGATTTCCCCGGTCCCGCGAGCTGCCTCGGTCACGTTGCGGCCGATTTCGGTGGTGGTCGCGGTCTGCTCTTCGACGGCGGAGGCGATGGTCGTCGAGATATCGTTGATCTGGTTGATGATCTGGCTGATCTCTCCGATCGCTTGCACGGCCCCCTTGGTGTCGGCCTGAATGGCTTCGATCTTTTGGCCGATTTCCTCGGTCGCCTTGGCGGTCTCCTTGGCCAGTTCCTTCACCTCGTTGGCCACCACGGCAAACCCTTTCCCGGCCTCGCCGGCACGCGCCGCTTCGATGGTCGCGTTGAGCGCCAGCAGATTGGTCTGCTGGGCGATCGAAGTGATCACTTTGATCACCTTCCCGATCTCAATGCTCGAGTCGCCCAGCTTGGAGATGGT
>JBGPHB010000575.1:0-4388 GCA_041484155.1 Bryobacteraceae bacterium | reverse complement strand
CCCAGCGCGTTGCGCACGGTCTGCTCCTCGCGATGACCCAGCAGGTCCAGATAGAACAGGTATTCCCAGGGCTTGCCGCGCAGCGGCCGCGACTCGATTTTCACCAGGTTCAAATCGCGCAATGCCAGAGCGCTCAGCGCACGGAATAGCGCGCCGGGGATGTTGCGCGTCGAAAACACCAGGGAAGTCTTCCACGGCTTGCGGCCGCGCGGCAGGCGCGGCTTGGCGCCTCGCGGCTCCAGCAGGAAGAATCGGGTGAAATTCTGCTGATCGTCTTCAATACCGCGCTTCAGGATGCGGCCGCCGTAGATCTTCGCGGCCAGCTCCGAGGCGATAGCGGCAGCGCCCTTGGGCCGGTCCTCCATCACCATCTTGACGCTCCCGGCGGTGTCGTAGAAGGGCATCCGCTCGATGCGCTTGTGGCTGCCGAAAAAATCCAGACACTGATTCAACGCCACCGGATGGGAGTAGACGTTGCGAAGCGCGCTGAACTTCACGCCCGGCGGCGCGATCAGGTTATGCACGATGCGCACGCTGGTCTCGGCGGTGATCTCAAAATCAAACTTGAGCAGGAGGTCGTAGTTCTCGTGGATGGATCCGGCCAGCGTGTTCTCGATCGGGATCGCCGCCGCATCCACTTTCTTGGCCCGCAGAGCGCTAAACACCTGGTCGAAACGCGGCCGAGGCACAGGTTCGGCGCTCGCGCCCAGAAACTGCCGGATCGCCTGTTGACTGAATGCGCCGAGTTCACCCTGGAAGGCGACTTTCATCGTGAAGGTCCGTCCCACCGCTGGGCGTCGGGCGAGGGCAAGCCCAGTAAGTCGAGGAGTCGATCCACGCTGTGCTCGACGATGTCGCTCACCGTCTTCGGGTGATGATAGAACGCCGGCATCGGGGGCGCCAGGATCGCACCCATTTCCGCCAACGCGGTCATCGATCGCAGGTGGCCCAAGTGCAGCGGAGATTCCCGGACCATCAGCAGCAGCCGGCGGCGCTCCTTCAGCGTGACATCGGCGGCGCGAACCATCAGGTTGGAACTGATTCCCGCCGCAATGGATGACATCGTATGCACGGAGCACGGAGCCACCACCATGGCATCGATGGGAAAGGATCCACTCGCCAGACGGCAACCGATGTCCTCCACCGGGTAGGAGCAATCCGCCAGGGACTTGAAATCGGCGGCGGCCTTACCGAGTTCAAGAAAAGCCGTGCGCTCTCCGGAACGAGATAGGATCAAATGGACCTCTACTCCGCCTCGCGCGCGAAGTTTTTCGAGCAACCTCCACCCGTAAATGGACCCGCTTGCGCCTGTCAAACCGATAATGATGCGCAACCAACCTCCTGCCCCGTTTCTTCGAAGGAAATCTCCAAGAATGGCCTCCTGTGGATATTTTTGTTCTGAATTCAGAACAAGAACCTGGAAAACGCCTTGCTCTTAGCGCCAGCCCGCCGGTATAATCCGAGTGGGCTCTATCCCTACGGATATCAATGGTTTTTCCGTCTCAAGGGCACTCAGATTCGGCACCCCGAATCTCTATCATGGAGGAAGCTGGCCAAAAACTCAAGCGCGTCCGGGAGCGCCTGCGGCTCAAGTTCCGCGACGTCGAGGAAGCCAGTGCGCGCCTGGCCGCCCGCTACGGCAACGACGAGTTCACGGTTGCGCTCAGTCGGCTCGCCGACATTGAGAATAAAGGGACAATGCCGTCCGTTTACCGGCTCTACTCGCTGTGTGCGATTTACCGGCTGGACATGGCGGATGTGCTTTCCTGGTACGGAATCTCGTTATCGGGCTTGCCTGCGGACGCCACCACGGTGGAACATGCCCGAACTCACCTGGTCGGATTCCAGCCCGAAGACGGAGAGATCCAGGTCCCCATTTCGCTCGATCCGGGCATCGACCTGAGCCGTACGGTGTTCCTCAGCCGGATGATCCAGCGGTGGGGCAAGCTTCCGCTTATGTTGCTCAACAACGTGGACTTACGGAACCACCGCTACGGTCTGATCGGAACCGAAGACTGGTCCATGTTCCCCATCATTCCGCCTGGATCGCTGGTGGTGATCGACGACGCACGCCGTCGGATCGCGACCTCTGGTTGGACGACCGAGTTCGAGCGGCCCATCTACTTTCTCGAGCACCGGGAAGGATACGTGTGCGGCTGGTGCACGCTGCGCGAAGACCGGCTCATCGTACAACCTCACCCGGCATCGTTTTGTGATCCGGAATCTTACATTTATCCGGTGGAAATTGAAGTTGTGGGTCAAGTCACGCAGGTAGCGATGACGCTGGGCCAGGTTCAGCGCCGGCCAAACCGTTCCTAACCGTCTCCAGGAGCGCCTCCAAATCCCTGGCAAATAAGTCCCGTTCCATTTTGCGAGCTGAGGCTGGCGGCTGTGTCCGGTACACTTTGGCCCGAAGCCAGTGGGTGACCACCACCTGCCGCGGGTCCTCCAGAGTGGCGACGTAAGCCATTAAGTCCTGGTGTTGCGCGGCCAGCGAGAGCTGGAGCCACTCGGCGAAGGCCTGCTCGTGACTCGCTTGGAGCGCCTTGTAGCTTTCCTCCCTTCCGAACGCCGCACTCAAGCCATGGTGGCGGTAAATCCCAGAGTTCAGATCCCGCAGGGAAGCCAGGTAGGCCAGCCGGCCATACACGCTGGGAATTCGCGAGAGCGTGTGTTTCCAAAGGTCCTCAACCGCGTTGTGCTCCAACATGCCTTTAGGTTTGAATCGCGGCATCCGGCCTTTTCCCCTTGCAGCTATTGTACGCCGAAGAGCTCCAAGGGGCGTAGCCCGGAGACTTGTTCTGATTTCAGAAAGTCTCTTCTCCATCTCAGTCGCACAGGCTTTTGGGCCTTAGGCTTCTCCTCGAAGCGTTCAACGCTTAATTCCAAATCGAGGAGATCCTGTGCTGAAAAAAGTCCTGCTGTTTGCGGTAATGATGTTTTCTTTGGCTTCCGTAGTTGGTGTTGCTGCGCCCTGCGGGCCTTCACCCCGCTGTTATCCGTGCGACGGCGGCGGCAACTGACGATCGCTGCGTAACGCCGCCTACTCGCCCGGGCCGTGGCCCAAAGAACACGGGTTCCGCGGCCCGGCGAGTCCCGGTCATATTTTCGGAAATCCCCTCTTCTCTTTGAAACATCAGTGGTAAACTCTTGAGATCGTGACCAAGTCGGTCGAACTCCGGGGGGCGGGGAGCAGCGTGAGGTGAGCCCCCTTCAATTTGTCTGGTACCTCAACATTGGCGCGACGCTAGTGTTGGTCTTCCGCCTGGCCCTGAATGGACTGATTCGAGTGTATCGCTGGCTGTTTCTTTACATGCTGGCGGATACGCTTCAACAGATGGTCCGCCTGCCCTTCCAATTCAACGAGAATCGATCCGCCGAGATCTACATGGTTGGTCAAGCGGCGAAAACAGTAATTGCCGTTTTCGTCGTTCTCGAGCTCTACAAGCTGGCATTGGCCGAGAGACCGGCGCTGGCCAAGTTCGGTAGGAACACCGTGGGGTATGTTCTGGCAGGCGCTGCAGTTATTGCCCTGGGAGGGCTGATTTTGGATCCTTCAGTGCCTCCGGTCAGTTCGAAAATTCTGTATCACTTCTACTCCTTCGAGCGCACGATGGACGTCTGGGTGCTGATCTTCCTGTTGCTGATCAGCTTGTTCATGACGTGGTTCCCAGTGCGGATGAAAAGGAATGTCGCCTTCTATATCGGAGGGTTCGTCGTCTTCTTCTTCGCACGATTTATCCATTTACTACGTGCGATGAAGGCGTTGGAGCTGGGACGCTTCGACCTGCCTCTTTGGGATGGATTTAACATAGCCGTTCTGTCGGTGTCGTTCGGGTGCCTGCTGGTATGGGTCTTTGCCCTGCGGCGGAAGGGCGAGGAATCTAGTACCGTGATCGGCCACCGCTGGAATCCCGTGGCGATGGAGCACTTGACGGGCCAATTGGACGTTATAAATACAGGTTTGGCGCGACTGTCCCGCCGGAAGCTCAAGTAAATAGCTCGTATTGGACTTGTGTTTTCCGGGAATCTTTAGTACTCTGATCTTAAATCGGAGAGGTGCATTGGATGATCCAAGTTGTCATCTTCGGGCTGGTGGCCGGTGGATCCATCGTTGTCTTGTTGGCAGCGTTGATTCTCATGCGCTGGCGTGCGTATGTGACGGTCCCGGATCCGGAACGCAGTGAAGTTGATCGATTCTCGATGCTAGGCTATCAGCCGATGGCGCGGTTGCTCGACGAGGAAGATTTCACTTTCTTGGCGGCGCAGCCGGGCTATCGCCCTGAAACCGGAGCAAAACTGCGGCGCGAGCGGCGTCGTATTTTCCGCCTGTACTTGCGCGAGCTGGCGCGCGATTTTCATCGTCTTCATGCCGAAGCGCGCGAGAT
>JBGPHB010000574.1:0-4389 GCA_041484155.1 Bryobacteraceae bacterium | reverse complement strand
GTCCTGGGAGCGACGGACGCCATCGGCGACCAAATCGTTCAGTACGGCTGGAGCCAGAATCGTGTCATCTTCATGGAAGATATCGCCGCGACGATCTACTCCGCGCTCGGAATCGACTGGACCAAGAGCATCACGGACACGCCATCCGGCCGTAAGTTCGAGTACGTGCCGTTTGCACTCCCAGGCCTCTATCTTCCCATCGACGAGGTATTCGGTTGAGACTGTTTGCCACGTCCCTTCTGCTGGCGGTCGCCGTGGCCGACGCGCAAGTCGTCGCTTCCGTGTATGTGGCGGCGCCCCAGGTGCGGATAACTTCCGGCGACGGCATGCAATTGACCGCCACGGCCCGCGACGCCAGTGGAAACACTATTTCGAACGCCTCGTTTCAGTGGAGTTCGAGCGCCAACGGCGTAATCCGGGTGGACTCGGGCGGGAATGTCGCCGCCGCCTCGCTGGGGCTGGCGGACGTCACGGCTTCGAGCGGCGGCAGGCAAGGGGTAATCCGTCTGCAGGTATTGCCGCAACGGATCAGCGTGCTGCCTGCTGACGCGACGGTTAACTTCGGCAGCCAGCAGCAATACGCGGCGGTCGCCTACAATTTGCAAGGCCAGCCGATCGCCGACGCGGTCTTTGCCTGGCACGTGTTGGTGGGAGGCGGTATTTTCGATTCCGCTACCGTGACCATCACGCGAGACGGATTGATGACCGCGAACACACTCGGCTATTACGTCCTGCGGGCCTCCATCGTCTATCCGCAGAATGTGGATCAAATACAACGTGAGTTTGACGGCTCCACGACGCTCACCATCGTTCCGGCGGATTACCAAGTGACCGCGCTGGCGTCATCCAGTGTCAGTTACCCGTCGTTCCATCTCCTCGGCAAGCGAGGATCGATTTCCGTGAATGACACCGGCACGGTGGCTCTTTCCGCATCGCTCGACGGATTGACCGCCGGATTGCTGGCTTGGCAGAACCAATCCTTGAGCCTGCTTGCCGGCGCCGGATCGCCGGCTCTGGTACCCGGGACGGTCTTCTACGACTTCGACAATCCCTCGATCGATAGCCGCGGCAACGTGCTCGCGATTGCGAATGTGATCGGCACGGGCTCCAACATCGTTCTGGCGAACGCCAGCGGCATCCAGGTCCTGGTGCCTGATCGCATGGCCGCCGATAGCGTGCTGGACGTGTCGGTAGTCTCGACGACTCGATTTTCGCTCTCGGAGGGCGGCGACGTAGTGCTTCGTGGAAATTTCCACTACCCTGGCTCGACTGACAATTATCAGGGTCTGCTGCGGTACAGCCGCGGAGCTTTGACTCTGGAAGCGAGTTCGAAGGACCCTTTGCCAGGCCTTTCCGGCGCAGTGACATTTGACGATCAATACGGCGTTGACGCGAACGGTGTCTTGTACTTCTCCGCCAACGCCGGCACCGGTCGCGCGATCTATCGCAAGTTGGTCGCCACGGACCCAGTGAAGGTCCTCGCCGTGGGAGACACCTGGAGCGGCTCCTCGATCACGCAACTGCCACAGATTGCCGTCGCCACGGCCGGCGATCTGGTCGTCCGCGGAATTCTTGCGAACGGCGCCCAGTTTCTGGCGCGCTATCCCGGCGGAAACACCAGCGATCCGCCCAGGATAATGGTCACCTCGACCGGCGGCATCAACCAGCTGTATGCAGCCAACGCGCTAGGCGGCGTCGTGTTTCTAGGAGACCTGGGAGCGGGGTACGGGCTATATCTTTGGACCGGTGGCGAGGCACAGCCGCAACGGGTGCTGGCGCTGTATGGGCCGTCGCCCACCGGCGAGCCCGTCGCGGACTTTTACTCGGCCGCGGTCGACGCCGCGGGCAACGTCTACGCGTCGATTCGCTGTGTCGATACACCGTGGATGCTCGTACGTGCGACTTCGACCCCGCTGCTGATGGCCACCAACGGAACGGCGATCAAGGCGCAGGCCAATCTGGATCTATACGTCCAGCCGGTATTCGGCGATCGCACCGGACCGTTGCATGTGCTCGCCGGAGGCATCCAGCCGAGTATTTTTCAGGTCGATAACCGCGGTCTGCTGCCCGCTCTGCTGGTGGGCGACCGTCTGCCGGGCGGCAGCATGTACACCGGCAATTTCATCCCGCGCAAGTCTCCTTCCGGCGATCTCTACGCGACCACGGACAACGGAACCTTCCACCTCTCAAGCGGGGGCCAGTCGTTGGTCGTCGCCTATCCGTACTTGTTCCCGGACGGCGTCCGGTTTTTCAACCCTTACAGTGTCGCCGTCAACGACCACAATCAGCTTTCGATGATGAGCGGCACGGATCATTCGCATCAGCGCCTGGCTTTGTTCGACGGCGGTACCCTTCGGACCATCGCTTACTTTCAGGGAAGCAGTCCGTACTTAACGCCCAGTCCTTCCGGAGGCACGTTTTCGAATTTCAGCGAGCAGGCCATCAACGACTCTGGTGAGGTGATGGTGATCGCCACCGTGGCGGGCGGCCCCGGCGGGCTGTTTCTATACGACGGCAACGGGTGGCAAGGCGTATGCTTGCTTCAAACGTGCCAGCTAGACGGCGAAGCCATCACTGCCATCCAGCAGCTACGCGTTTCCAATAATAAGTTTTGCGCCGTGTTTACCACCCGCGTCGGCAACACCCGAATCGACTGCTGGGAGGCGGGGACCTGGACGAATGTGATGCGGCGAGGCGACACTACCTCCGACGGCACCGGGATCAACAGCTTTGGCGTCTACGACATCAACCGGCAGGGCGACGTCGCGGTGGTTTTATTCACCGGGCTCAACGGGCCGAGTGTCTTCGTAAAGACTGCGGACCGCTTCGCAACCGCGCAGGCGGCGATCTTCCCGACGCCGGACGGAAGCTTTTTGCAGGGGATTTATTCGGTCGATCTGCGCGACGACCGTCGCGTGTTCTTCCTCGCCCAAGACTATTCGGGACGCGTGATTGCATATGAAGCGGATCCTCAGTTTTAGCGTTTGGTTGGCGTGGATCCTGGCGAGCCCGCTGGTACTCGCCCAGCGTGTGGGCCACGGGGCGACGTCTAACATTGATGTTCGGGCTCCGAGTAACTTTGTGCTGGCCGCGCGCACCTTGCAGCTCACCGCGCGAGCGACCAATGTTTTCGGCGCCACACTGCGGGGCAAGACCATGGCGTGGCAGACGAGCGACCCTACGCGGGCCTCCATCGATAACGGCGGCCTTTTGCGGGGCCTGATGCCAGGAGCCGTGAATGTCATTGCGACGGACACAGATTCAGGCGTCGCGGGCGCCATAACCGTGTACGTCTATCCGGCCGGAGTCTCGATCTCCACCGGGTCCGTCAGCTTGCAGGTGGGTGATACACTCACGCTCACCGCACGAGCCCAGGATGCGGATGGAAATCCGCTACCCGGGGTTTCTTTCGCGTGGTTCACCGACCTCACCGCGGTTGCACGCGTTTCCGCAAGTGGGGTTCTAACCGGAGTATCAGAAGGCCGCGTTACTGTAACGGCGTCCCTCGACATGGGCGCGGCATTCGAACGGTTTACGGCATTCAAGACCATCGAGGTGAACCGCCGGGCCGATTTCCGTCTTAAGACGCTGCTCTCCTCTGATTCGACCGTTACCGGCGTGACTACTTTGGTGCCTACGCACGTATCCGCGGCGGGAAACTTCGTGGCTGGTTTGATCGGTCTTTCGAATGGTGGGCAAGCTGTGGTGCTCTCGCAAGGCGGGCGTCCGCAAACCATCTTTGCCGCGGGAAATGCGCTTGCCGGTCGCATCGTGACCCGTTTCGAAGTAGTTTCGGTCAATGCCCAGGGCGACGTCGCCGCCTTTACGGACATGCAGGGAGAATGGTGCGACCAGCAGATCGTCCTGTTCACCGCGGCTTCGAAATGGACGCCCCAGGCGATCGACAATTCTGCCCGGTGCGGCTACGGTCTTCAGCCCAGTTCGCTCGACAAACAAGGCGGTCTCGCGTACCGCTACGGCAGTACTCTCTACTATCGAAAGCCGGACGGGACGCAGCAGGCCATCGTCTCTATCGGAGATCATCCGTCGGGTATCGACAGGGTCAGCAATATCAACAACTGGTCGGCGACTCCTTTCGGCAAAGTCTTGGTCGAGCTCCAGGGCGCCGCTGGGTTCTCGGTGTATTTCGCGTGGGACGGCGCGCAGTTGAAAAAGCTGTTCGGAGCAGGAGACCAGATTGGCGCTAACCCATCGCAGTGGGCGCGTCTCCCCGTGGAGGTCAGTCCGGGAGAATATATCACCCGCATCGGCGGCTCTTACTGGTCCAGCATTTCGCGCCTGAAGGACGGCACATGGAGCACGGTCGCGATCAACGGTAAGGATAACCTCGGATGGGTGCAGGACGGCTTCGATGGCGCGGACGGATTC
>JBGPHB010000573.1:0-4389 GCA_041484155.1 Bryobacteraceae bacterium | reverse complement strand
CTCTTCAACCATCTCCCGCACCAGTTCCTCGAAGCCGATATGATTCTTCCAGCCGAGAGTGGCGTGCGCCTTGGCGCTGTCGCCGAGCAGCAGATTCACTTCCGCCGGCCGGAACAGGTCCGGATCGTGTACGACGTACTTGCGGTAGTCGAGTCCCGCGTGCGCAAAAGCCAGCTCCACGAAATCGCGAACCGAATGTGTCTCGCCGGTGGCGACCACGTAGTCGTCCGGCTCGGGTTGCTGCAGCATGAGCCACATCGCTTCCACGTACTCTCGGGCGTGTCCCCAATCGCGTTTGGCTTCGAGATTCCCCAGCGGCAGCGCGGAAGACTTGCCCGCCAGAATGCGCGCCACCCCGGAAGTAATCTTACGGGTTACGAATTCAAACCCGCGCCGCGGCGATTCGTGGTTGAACAGGATGCCGCTGCTGGCGTGCATTCGATACGCTTCGCGATAGTTCCGGGTCAGATCGAAACCGGCCACTTTGCTGATCCCGTACGTGGAGCGCGGATGGAACCGGGTCCGCTCGTTCTGCGGCGCTTCTTCCGCCTTGCCGAACATCTCGCTCGACCCGGCGAAGTAGAAGCGGCACCCCGGCGCCAGGTTCTTCACCGCCGCGAGCAGGTAGTGCGTGCCGTTGATATTGGTGTTGAGCGTGGAGAATTCGTCGTCGAACGAATAGCTGACAAAGCTTTGCGCGGCGAGGTGGTAGCACTCGTCCGGCTGCACCTTGGCGACCACCTGGTGGATGCTGGCATAGCTCTCGAGCGAGGCGGCGTGCAGCGTAATCCGGGGCCGGAACGGGTGTACGCGGGAGAGCCTGTGCTCGGGATCTTCGAGCGCCACGCGGCGCACGATGCCGTGGACGGCGTATTCTTTTTGCAGCAGCAGCTCCGCAAGGTAGGATCCGTCCTGCCCGGTGATTCCCGTTATCAGCGCCCGCTTTACCGCCATGATTCTTTCATCGTATCAGGACCGGGCAGGCGGGTCCTTAGCGGGTGCTTAGTTAAACCTTTTCGGGATTTTGAAATGAACGATGGAATCGGCTCCCGGCAGGCGAAACCGCCTGCCCCACCCACTTCGCAAAACCAATGATCCAACAACGTGGGGCAGGCGGTTTCGCCTGCCGTTCCAATGGCCAGACTCAACAGTCCTCTTTACAAAGCTTCCGACAGGGTTAATTGGCCCTGGAAAGTGTATAATAATTTCCTGTAGTTCACGCGAGGAAAGATATGGATAAAAAACATTCCTGTGACAAATGCGCCGGGGCAAAAGATTTTGACGCCCAAGTTGCGTACGAAAGACTGTCCCGCAAATACGAGCAACTGGCGGCGCTGATGGCCCGCTACATGTCTCAGGCCGGTGTGGAGAGAGGCGTTCGGGTTCAGAACGCACTCACCATGGCATCGGAAGCTGAGCGCATAGTGGGAGGCGTTACCACGACGGATTTTCCGGAATGCTGCCTGGTGGGGAGAAAGAATCCTAATGGAACAGTGGGATGGTTCTGCAGCGGCGCGTTGATTCATCCGAGAATCGTGTTGACCGCCGGGCATTGCTTCATCCCGTCCAACCGCGCCAACATTGTCGCATTGTCAGCCAGCGATCAGAACCATCTGGGGTCGGCGGAACTGACCGCAGTCCGCAGAATGGCGCAACATCCCAGATATCAGCAGACCCACGAATTCTCGGATATGTCGGTCATTATCCTGCGAACGCCGTCCCACGTTACGCCAGTGGCGGTCGCGTCCACCGCGGAGATGGCGGCCGCCACCCAGACTACGCTGGTCGGCTTCGGCAACGATGACGTCAATAGCACCCGCGGATTCGGAGTCAAGCGCAAGGTGACCGTACCGATCACCAATATCCGCCGGGCGCCCACCGACAACCTGGATGAGGCGGAGCAGTCTCTCGGATTCGAGTCGGATCTCGAGTTCGTGGCCGGCGCACCCGGATTCGACACCTGCAACGGCGATAGCGGCGGACCGGCCTACATCCTCGACGGCGAGAACAAACGTCTCGCCGGGCTCACGTCCAGAGCGACCAACGTTGCGGAGCATCCCTGCGGCGACGGCGGAATCTACACGCGAGTGGATGTCCACCTTGATTTCATCCGCCAGGTAGCGCGCGACGCTGGCATCGCGGATTTTTGAAAGCAAAGCGATTAAATCCGCTGTAGCGCAAGCGGGAAATGAAAGGATGGTGTGTAAAAGTGCCCAAATTTTCCTACTGCAAGATATTTCCTTCCATCGGCGTATGCCGTCTGGGAAATAGTCCAACTGAATTCTTTATCGGTCCCGAAACACCGGGGCTTGCGCCCGTCGCGGACGGCAGCTTCAAAGACAGTGAGGGACGGGTGAAACGGCAAGCCGCCCGATTCCGCGTGTACGCCTTTAACGAGGAAGGCAAAGCCGTGGATGAACTGACGCCCGATCATCCCGACGTAGCCTCCGTGGTGTGGAAAGTGTCGCTCGCGAACAAGAAAGCCGAGTGGCATCGCTTTGAAGGCGCGGGCGCGGTGGCGAAGGTGCTCAGCGGCGCCCCCGATGCGCCCGCGAGACGCAATGCCTCGTTTGAAGGCGGCAAGCGCAAGGCTCTCATCATTGGTCCCGCGTCGGCTCATGTTTCAGGCCTTCGGCAACGGAGCAAGCCACTCGAAGGCCGATTCCTCGACAAGCCCACGCCAGTCGAGCTCGGACAACTGCTGACGGATGAGCGGGGTCGCTTGCTCGTGTTGGGCGGGTTGGGCGAGTCGGCCACGGTGGCCCCGGATAATCCGCTGCGGACTTTTGCCAACAACGATAGTTGGCACGATGACACTTCAGACGGTCCGGTGACGGCTGAAGTCACGCTTACCGACGGCTCCAAGCTTGAAGTGCGCAATCGCGCCTGGGTCATTTGTGTGCCGCCCGCATTCTCGCCGCACACCCATAACGTGGTCACCCTCCACGATGCGATGTCAGAGGCCATCGTGCGGCACAAGATCCCGTGGCCGGAATCGGAAATCGGCCCGGCGCCGGTGGCCGATAAGGTGTCGTTCACGCGGGATATCTTTCCGGTTATCGAGCGCCTGGCGGGTTATCAATGGGTTTCCCTGCGCGGACAGCGAGGTCATTCGCCAGGCAAGGCGGGCGCTTTTAACGATCCCGAGTTTGTCCGGTTACTTTCCGATCCGGAGGCGGCCAAAGCGATCGACGCCCCGCACAAGGCGATCTTCAAGAGGTTGAGAACGCCGATCGTTCATCCGCCCTTTGACACAAATCCTGTGCCCGGGTCCATTTCGCTGGCGCCTGACAGCGTCGAGGCCGTGAATCAAGCCAACCTCACCTACATGCCGCCGCTGGCGGGCGATGAGGGCGACGTGACGCAAGGCGATCCCACCACCTGGTTCTCCCTCACCGAGACGCAGTACGTCAAGTTCAGCCTGTGGAAGGATGGCGACTTTGTGAACGATTGGCCCGGCGCGCCTCCGGAACCCGAGCCCGTCGACACCCTTCCCGTGGACGAACAGCCGCGGGCCTTGATCCGCGCGGCGCTGGAAGGCTGCCAGGGTGGCGCCCTCTTCCCGGGCATCGAAATCACGTCGATCCTCCGATACGCTTCCTTCTATTCGGAGGCGTACCGGCTGAGCGATCAGCATGAGGCCGGCGACATAACCAAGTGGATGGCGCTGCCATGGCAGGCGGACTTCTACGAATGCCGCGACCACTGGTGGCCGGTCGCGCGTCCGGACGATGTCGTGCCTGAATCCGAGTTCGAGAGGATCGTGGAGGAGTTCCCGAACGAGGTGGACGCCGGGCTGGCCCAGTTGCTGATCGTTCGTAAACCCTGGACGCGAGGGCTCACGTTAACGCTGCCGAACCGGCCCGGATTGCCGGCGCCGCTCGACAACGAGAAGTCCACCGATTACCAGATTCGCTGTGCCCAGCAGTTATTGAAATTCGCCCGGAGTTTTCTGGGAATCTTGAACTCGGAGCTCTTTCCGGACCCGAGCGATCTGCCCGAAGTTCACCAGCGGCAGGTCCTGGATTTTCTCGAAGCCACCATCCTGCACGCGCCCATCTTTCAAGTGACCGATCCGAAGGGCGGCGAATCGATCGAGGACTATCACAACCGCCTGCTGACCGAGATCGGAAGGTTCCTGAGGACGCAGATTCAGGTACCCCCTCCGCCAATCGGCGATCCGGTAGGCGACTACGCGGAACAGCTTGGAGAGATCGCCGCGCAAAACCTGGTCTGGCAGGGATTGTTCGATGTCGAATGGCGAAGCCGAACCGCGAACCAGGGTAAGAACGACCTGGTGAGCCAATGGAGTTCCTTAGGCTTCGTTGTTCCCCGCTCTGTGGGAGACCAGATGGTATACGTGGAGTCGGATCGTCCGAAATACGATCT
>JBGPHB010000572.1:0-4392 GCA_041484155.1 Bryobacteraceae bacterium | reverse complement strand
TTGCGAACCCCGGCGGGCTGGCAGGTTTCTCGCCAGAAGGCGAACCTTGACACGCTCCTCGTCAACCAGAGCACCAGCGTGAAATTCGAGGTACAAGTTCCGGATAGCGCCGCCTACACCCGGCCCTACTGGTCGCGCGCATCCGAGGTTCGCGATCCCTTGTATCAAGTTGCCCAACCCGAGTACGCGAACATGCCCTTCGCGCCGCCGGACGTGACGGGGACTTTCAAGTACCGCGTTGAGGGTATCGAACTTTCGGTGACGCAGCCGGCGCAGACGCAGCAGGTGGACCGCCTGGCAGGCGAGCAGCGAAGCGTCCTGGCGGTCGCTCCCGCCATCAACGTTTCGCTATCGCCGGCTTCCGGCGTAATCCGGGCCTCAGGGGGAGGCAAGTATTCGTTGCGCGTTACGGCGGCCAGCAACGTGAAAGGCTCTGCACAGGCCAATCTGCGCTTGAAGCTTCCCGCCGGTTGGACCGTTTCGCCTGCCAGGGCGGCCGTTACTTTATCGCACGAGGGTGAAATTCAGGCGGCGGCGTTTGAACTCTCTATCCCTGCGCTCGCCCCCGGCAAGGCCTACGACGTTCAAGCCGTCGCCGAGTATGGCGGCCGGGAATACACCGAGGGTTACCGCAGGATCGCGCATCCCGATCTCGAGCCTCGCCATCTATACCGGCCCGCCGCGATGACTCTGAAAGCCGTGAATGTACAGATCACTGCGGGCCTCCACGTCGGTTATGTCATGGGCGTTGGCGACGAAGTGCCGCAAGCGCTCGAGCAACTCGGCGTCAACGTCAAAATGCTGGACGCTCAGGATCTGGCCTCCGGTGATCTCGACGCCTTCGACACCATTCTGATCGGCATTCGCGCCTCGGCCATGCGCGATGATTGGAAGGCCCACAACCGCCGCCTGCTGGATTACGTGGAGCGCGGCGGCAATCTGATCGTGCAGTATCAAACTCAGGAATTCGATGAATTACCGTACGGCCCGTACCCGTTTCGTCTGACGCCGCGCGCCGAAGAAGTATCCGAGGAAGACGCCAAGGTTACGATTCTCGATCCCGCGAACCTGGTGTTCAACACTCCCAACAAGATCGCCGCCTCGGACTTCGATGGCTGGGTGGAGGAGCGTGGATCAAAATTCATGAGCGAGTGGGATTCCCGCTACCAAGCCCTGCTCGAGTGTTATGACCGCGAGCAAGCGCCTCAGCGCGGCGGGTTGCTGCGCGCCAGCTATGGCCAGGGGACATACACCTATGCCGCGTACGCCTTCTATCGCCAGCTTCCGGCAGGCGTCGAGGGGGCCTATCGTTTGCTGGCCAATCTGATCAGCGTGCAAAAAGCGCGGGCCGAGAAGAGCCGTTAATAGGTCTTGGCAGCAGAGAATGGCAGGTCTCGGCCCTTGGCCCAAACTGCAATTGTTGCAGGCGCGGGGAAGGTGGATGCGCAGAGTCTTCTGGCACGCGATCGCGCCTTAGGTTGGCGCGCTACTTCAACCTGGCGACAAGAGCGCCAAGGAGAAAGAGAATGAGACCTGCAACCATACCGGCTATGCCGATGATGATGCTCTCCTCGTTTCAATGAGCCATTCTCCGGCAGTTGCTACTAAGCAACTGCCGGAGTAGTGGCGCCTTACAGCGACCGGCGCCTAAGGAAGGGCGTTGGCGATCTTTATGCTTAGTTCCCGGTTTCTGCTGCTCACTGAGTACATTCGTTCGCTCGTGCTACGGATAACGGTTGCCCGTGTAACCGCACCCTTCTCATCGAAGTCCTCAATCAGCAGCGCCGGACCCGCCCGGAGCGCCACCTCCTGGACGTTCACCACCGCATCAGGTGGAATATCGAGCAACCAGGCTGGCTGGGCTGCGAACTTCTGGGCCATGGCACGCGCTTCCCACAAGGAAACCCCGATGCTCCGGAATGCCACCTCAGCGAAGTGCTCCAACGCAAAACCGGAAGGAACAGAGAGTTCGATCGGCAGCGCCTGCAGGATATGGACATTGTCCGGATAGTTCGCCGCCACCATAGGCCCAATCTCGGTGCGCAATTGCACGCCTTCCCATTCAGCCGGCACGTGCACATCGCTTGCTCCCACCTTGCCGAGAGCAGATTCGATATCGCGGACGTGGATTGTCTGCTCTACCGCGATCGGCCCAGTTACCGTGATGCCAGGATTTGCGTACACAACGCCAGGTGACGGTAGATACGGCCTGAAACCTGCTTTGCGTTCGGCTTCATCCATATTCTGGACGCTCTGCTCCAGACCGTTGGTGGTCACCTGCATGTGCAGCGGCAACTTCGATAGATCGAGCCGTACAACATCTACGCGGTTCAAAACAAACCGGTACCAGAGCTCTTGGGCAAGCGCCCTGGTTCCTGGGAGCGCGAGCACCGCGACGCACACCGCGGCAGTGGCGGCAGCAGCCGCCATCCAGGTCCACGAGTGGCGTCGCCCCGCCAGCCTAGCGTCGAGCAATTCGCGCCCACGCGCGAGGTTCGGACTCCACTGTGGTTCGATAGTTGCAAGCCGGTTGGCGACCCAGGGATCTTCATGATTGGTTTCCATATCGTTTTAAATACTCCTTTTGGAACGCTTCTTGAGCACGGCCGACAAGACTTCCGACGTAGTTGGAATTCACTGCAAGAGAGACGGCAATCTCCTGGTAGCTGAGGCCTTGGCTCCACAGGAGCAATACCTCCGCATGACGCCGATTCAAAGCTCCGAGCACGGTTCGCACCCTGTGCTGCTCGGCGTTGACGGCATACAAGTACTCTGGCGTGGGAGGCGACTCGCGGACGAAACTGAAAAGGCGCTCGAATCGGCTCCGGCGTGTCTGGCGTCTTAATTCGTCCAACGCCTCACGTACGGAGGTCCGATAGAGCCACCCCTCCGCGTGCTCTCCATGTGCTTGAGGATTCCGCCACCACTTCAGAAAGACTTCCACCGCTAGTTCCTCCGCGCGGGCCTGGTCATGAATGACCTTGCCAATGACGCGGGCAATGCGCTCATAGTGAGCACGAAAAATCGCATCCAGTCCTTCGGGGTTGGCGACTTCCATCTCGCTCGGTTCGGCCATGCTTCTTGCGTTCACATAACAAGAACGTATGAGGTCCAAATTTTGTGGCAGCGATTGCGACGAAAAGCGACTTGGGAGGGTACGAGCCTCCGTAAATGGGGATTCCGACGAAGCCGAACACTAAATCCGAGATGATTCCGAACGGCATTCCGGGATGATCCCGAACACCATCGGACCGTAGCGACGCTGGCTTCTCGATTGTGCTGGAAAGTGTTCGGCTTCGTCAAGAGAAACTTGTCCGGAGCGCAGCGGAGGCAGAGCGCCGCTAGCGGAGAAAGGGGTGCGGGGAAAGGGGCGGCAGCCCTTGTCCCCGCCCCAGCACACAGAAGCCCCGGCGAGCGTTAGCTCGACGGCTGCGGACCACGCTTCTTGCGCATGGAATCGCCGCGCATCTCGAGGCGGTGGGCGTTGTGAACCAGGCGGTCCAGGATGCCGTCGGCGGCGGTGGGATCGCCGATCTGTTCGTGCCAGCGCGCCACGGGAAGCTGCGAGGTCAGGATCGTCGAGCGCGTCTGATAACGATCCTCGCAGATCTCCCAGAAGTCGCGGCGTTCGGTTTCGGCCAGCGGAGCCATGGCCCAGTCGTCGATCACCAGCACATCGATCCGGCTGAGCTTGGATAGAAGATTGCGCAGGCTCCCATCGGCGCGCGCGATCGCCAGATCCCGAAACAACGCCGCCGCGCGCGTGTAAAGCGCAGAGTAGCCGTCGCGGCAAGCCTTCTGCGCCAACGCGCAAGCCACGAAGCTTTTGCCGACGCCCGTGGGCCCGAGCACGAAGATGTTTTCGTGATTCGCCGCCCAGACCGACTTCTGGGCCAGCGCCCGGATCACGCTCTTGTCGAGTCCGCGCGAAGTCCGGTAGTCGATGTCTTCGACGCAAGCTCCGCCCTTCAGCTTGGCGGCGTGAAGCCGCCGCGTCAGGGCCTGATTCTCGCGCCAGCTCCATTGCTGATCCACCAGCAAGCCGAGCCGTTCCAGGAAACTCAGCTCGCGCGAGGCGGAGTCCTGTTCTTGCGCCTTCAGCGCATCCACCATGCCGAGCAGCCGCATGGCCGTCAGTTTTTCCATCATCGGTTCCTGTAGCATGTGCTCTCCTATTCGAAGTATTCCGATCCACGGATGTTGTCGTGTGGTGGCGTGGAAGAGGGTGGTGGTGAGGGCAGTGGAATCTGGTCGAGCGAGTTTTTCAGAATCGATTCGATGCTTTTGTAGCGGCAAGCGCCGGTGAGCAACGCGCGTTCCGCCGCAGCTTCCACGCGTTGCACCGAGTACTATCCAGCCAGCCGGATGATGCCCAGGCAGCCGCGATAACCC
>JBGPHB010000571.1:0-4394 GCA_041484155.1 Bryobacteraceae bacterium | reverse complement strand
TTAGCAAGCGGGCACGTGGTTTATGTAAAACCAGAATATGCTCTACAAGGCGCGAAGCAGCGTTTTGGCCGCCCGCAGGTTTTCGAACTGCTTCTCGGCGTCCTTGAATGCACGAGTGTGCACGCACCGCCTGGCGCCTTCGTGCTCGGCGGGATAGCGCAGGTGCAGCATCTCGTGGAACAAGACGTACTCGACGGCCAGTCGCGGCGTCTCCGGGCGGTCCAGGATGCCACTCAACACGATGGCGTTGTGCGGGGGATCGTAGTGGCCTAGCATGGTGCGGGAAGCCTGCCGGCTCCAGCCCAGAACCGGCCGCGACATCAACCCGTGAAAATAGCGGAAATTGAGCTCCTCGAACATTTCTTCCAGGTTGTAGCACTCGCCCTGGGGCTGCCGAACCTGTTTACGCCCGCGAACCTGGCGCACCAGGTCCAGGCTTCGGCGAACGTCGCGACGGTTGAGATAGCGCCGATAGCGTTCGTTGCTGGCGGCGGGCACCGGCCGGCGGAACAGCTTGCAGAGCAGAATCTCGGCCAGCGCTTCCATCACCGGCTCCGGCGCTTCGGCGAGCGTATCCGCCATACGGATGTCGAGAGAACCGTCCTCCAACTTAACCTGTGCGTTCGCGTTGGCGTAGCGCCGGAATTGGACCCGGATCGAGGGCAGCGGCGTGCGCGGGCGCAATTCGCGAAAGACCCGGGCGTAGATGTCCTCCACCGGCATTCCTTCAGAATGTAACATGGTCAACAAGGAGAACTATTTGCCCGGAGCTAAAATCAGCGCGCTCGGCTGCTATGTGCCGCCCGGCGTGCTTACCAACCAGGATCTCGCAAAGATGGTCGAGACCAACGACGAGTGGATCCAGCAGCGCGTAGGGATTAAGGAACGTCACATTGCGGCTCCGGAAGTGGCCACGTCCGACCTGGCCGTTGAGGCGGCGAAGGTGGTACTGGCGCAGACGGGAATCGCGGCCACCGACCTCGATGCCATCCTGGTCTGCACGGTGACGCCCGACATGATGTTTCCTTCCACGGCATGCCTGGTGCAGGACCGCTTGGGGGCCAAGGGCGCTTGGGGATTCGACTTGGTCGCCGCGTGCTCCGGCTTCGTCTACGGCCTGACGACCGCCGCGCACTTCGTGATGGCCGGCACGCACAAGAAGGTCCTGGTGATCGGCGCGGACACGATGTCGCGGATTATCGACTACACCGACCGCGGCACCTGCGTGCTGTTCGGCGATGGCGCCGGCGCCATGTTGATCGAACCCGCTGGCGAGGGCGAGGGATTCCTGGGGTTTCTGAACGAGATCGATGGATCCGGCGGCCAGTATCTGAAGATGCCCGCCGGAGGCAGCCGCATGCCCGCCAGCGCCGAAACGGTCGCGCAGCATCTGCATTACGTGAAGCAAGAAGGGCAACAGGTGTTCAAATACGCAGTCCGGAAGACGTATGAATTGTGTAAGGAACTGCTCGATCGGCATGGGCTCACGGCCAAGGATGTGAAGCTCATGATTCCACATCAGGCCAACCGGCGAATCATTACGGCCGCGGCAGAACGGATGGGCCTGACCTGCGAGCAAGTCATCATCAACATCGACCGGTACGGAAACACCACGGCCGCCACCATTCCGCTGGCCACTCGCGATGCGGTCGAGGCGGGGAAGCTCCAGAGGGGCGATCTAGTGCTGTTCGCGGCGGTCGGCGCCGGATTCACCGTCGGGATCAATCTGTGGCGTTGGGCGTATTGACTTCCCCATGCGTCCGACTACAGTATATGTTGCTCACAGCAGCTTGGCGAATTCCACTTTGGCTTGCTGGAGGATCGGGATGTCTGAGTCGGCGTCTTTCCAGAGGGTGAGGAAATCCTGGTAGGCAGCCTTTGCCTTGGCTTTATCTCCCGACAAAGCCAACGCCCTGCCGAGTTGCAAGTGCGCCAGCGCGCCTATGGGGTCGGCGCCAATAATCCCGCGATGATCGAGAATTTTCTGGAATTCCGCGGCGGCTTCGGCGCCTTGGTGTGCGGCCAGATAGGCCTCGCCGCGCACATACACCGGATAGAGGGGCCCGAAGGAACCAGAAAACCAGCTAAGCGGCACGCCCAGCTCATAGGGAACGGAGACTTGCAGCGGTTCGATCGCTTTGGTAGGCTGGCCATGGTTCAGTGAGAGGAGTGCGCGAAGCGTCGGCAGGTAACTGATTTGGACTGACGTATCCTCGGGGAAGCGCTTTCCCAGATCATTCGCGAGTGTTTGAGCCCCGGAGGAATCCCCCGAGAGGGCCAGGGCTAAGGCAGCGCCATACTCCACATCCCGGCCCTTTGAGAGCTTCAGAACTGCCATGGCGCCTTGCCTTGCACCCAGCACATTCCCGAAGAAGGCTTCCGACAGCGTTGCTCGGGTTTCGAACAGAGCAGCCCTTTCCGGCTGGGCCGCTTGCTGAGCCAGGTCCGCCGCGCGCCGTGACTTCCTCCTGGCCTGCTGCGAGTGACCGGAATATGCCAGGACCAGAGCTTCGTGGAGCGAGATCGAGTCTTCCGCTCCGGGTTTTCCCTGACTCAGAGCCACTGCCCGTTCCATTCCCGCCTTGTCCCCTTTCACGAAGGCGAGGTCATAACGCTGGACCTGAGCGTCAGGGATTTCCAGTTTGCGCTCGGAGGCTCGCTGAAAGCTGGTCTCGGCTTCCTCCAGCCGGTCAAGGAATTGATAGCTGGTGGCAAGATTTACATACGCGAAGGCAAAGTTCGGATTGAGTCCGATCGCCTTCTCCGCTTCTTCGATCGCCTTTTCATGTTTGCCAAAGACGGGGTAAATCTGCCCCGACAAGAGTCCGTGGGGCGAGATCTCACGAGGATAAGTTTGCGCCCACAATTCAAAGGTCTCTTGCGCTTTTTCCAGGTTTCCCGTCACTTGTTGATCGTAAGTCGCCGTGATAAAGAACTTCTCCCGGTCACTGGCGCGATCCCGCAATTGATAGGCTTTGCTGGTGTTCTCCACGGAGAGGTCAGACTCTCCTATATCGCCATACGTGCGCCCCAGATACGCATATGCGATCGCGAATTTAGGGTCGAGCTCAACGGCGCGCTTGAAAAGCGACAACGCGGCGGCATCACCAGATGAGACGTGAACTTTCCAGGCCGTGCTATAGGCTTTCAAGGCTTCGAGCGACGGCGTCGTGGCCTCTTCGAGTGGAGTGTCGTGCTTTTCGACCGTGGCGAGTGATTCGCCAACTCGGGTTCTGAACTTAGTGGAAATTTGACTCAGGGCATTCAGGACGTCTTCTTTTCTTGCCGCTTGCACCTGCTCCTCATCGAGGACATCTCCGGTGCGGCAGTTCTTGGCGCGTAACCCCAATACGTACTGGCTGCCGAGGCTCGCAATTGAGCCCTCCAGCACGGCAAAGCTTGCGATTCGCTGACAGACTTCCCGAGCGATCTCCGGAGTAAGCCCCGCGTCCGCCGGCTTTCCCATCAGGCCCAGCGTCCCCTGGATGCGCTCGTCGGAAACGAGGCTGAGGAAAGGCGACTGTTCAAGCTGTACCGCCAACCCTTGGCGAAGCGTCCCGTCAAACACGGGGTCGCCCGTCGTGTTTTTGAAATCGGCGAGGACGATCGTGTCCTTATCCGTGAGCTTGGGCGTGCGGTGAAAATAGAAGTAACCTGCGACGGAGACGGCCAGCAGCGCCGCGCCAGCAGGAGCCATCACCTTCCATCGTTTTGTAACTTGGGGTGTGGCTGCTCGCGCCGATCCGGAGTGCCGCTTTAGCCGCTCAAGGTCGGCGCGAATTTCCGAAGCGTGCTGGTAGCGCAGGTTGCGATCCTTTTCCAGGCACTTGTCGATGATGCGCTCGAATTCCGCCGGAAGGTCGGGATTCAGGCGCACCGCGGGCACGGGAGCGCGGTTGAGAATGGAATCGAAAATAGTCCCCGAGCTTTCCCCTCGAAATGGCAGCTTGCCTGTAGCCATTTCATAGAGCACGACTCCGAACGAGAATAGATCCGTGCGTGGGTCCAAGTCTTTTGCGCGAATCTGCTCCGGCGACATGTACGACACCGTCCCCATCGCGCTCCCTGGACCGGTCGGTTGGTCTTCGATGGTGAGGGTGGTTTCGCCGCCGCCGGCGCGATGGTCAGCCCTGACTTTCGCCAGTCCGAAGTCGAGAATTTTCGGGTGATCGCGGCTGGTGACGAAAATGTTGGCGGGCTTGATGTCGCGATGGATGATCCCCGCGCTGTGAGCCGCATCCAAACCGTCGGCGATTTCGCTGGCTAACGAAAGAAGCGCTTCGAGTTCCAGCGGACGGCCTGCAATACGGTGCTTCAGGGTCGTTCCATCGATTAATTCCATTACGATGAACGAGCGGCCATCCTGCTCGCCGATATCGTAAATCGTACAGATG
>JBGPHB010000570.1:0-4395 GCA_041484155.1 Bryobacteraceae bacterium | reverse complement strand
CGTCCAGAATCATCAGCAGGTCGCCGGTGGCTTCGGCAAAACCCAGCCGGACCGCGTCGCCTTTTCCCTTTCCGGTCTGCCGGAAAAGCTTGACTCCCTTCAGCTTGGGGCGGGCGATTTCACGTTCGATCGCCGCATAGGTGTCGTCCTTGGAGTGCCCTTCCACAAAGATGAGCTCGGTCCCGCCGCCCATGTGCGGCACGCGATCGAAGATCTGGGGAACATGGCCTTCTTCGTTGCGTGCGGGCACGATCACGCTGACCACCGGCTCGGGTCCCGGCGCGGGTTTTGGGCTCGGGCGCGCGACCAGCAAGTTGGTAAGGCCGAACCAGCGAAATGGCCAGAGCTTGACAAGGTACCGGTTACACAGCGCATCCAACCCAGGGGTCCTCAACGGCCACAGGATTTCCGCCGAGACGCGGATGGTCTCGAAATCGGCCAGATCGAGCAGATTGATGACGTCCTCGGCGGTCAGCCAGTTTTGACTGAGCTGCTGCCGGGCCAGACCCACCATTTCCGCCAGCCGGCGCGGGGCTTCCCATAACCGGCTGTAAAAGTTCAGAATCAGGCGCGTGGATGGATGCACGTGGCGCGCCATGGACTCGAGGGCAGCCTGAACATCCAGGAGATCGTTCACCAAATCGGAAGCAACGATGTAATCGAACTGCTCGTCGAGTTCGAAATGATGCGCATCGCCGACCCGAAAATGCAACGCCGGGAACTTCTTGCGGGCGCGCTCGATCATTTTCGGCGAAAAGTCGATGCCCACGCCGTAGGAGGGTTGGAGAGCGGCCAACAGTTCGCCGGTACCGCAACCGAGCTCAAGAACTCGCGCCCCGGGAGGGATCAGAAAACGGTACAACTCGGCTAATCTCTGCCGGTAGTAGCGGCGGGGTCCCGCCCAGCGTTCAAAAGTATCCGCGTAGCCATTCCAGTACTCGCGGCGGCGTTCGATGTACTCGGTCTGCTTCCGGGTTGGGCCGGGAAGTGCGGCGGCAATCCGGGACCGTTCGGCCGCGGCAGGCGAAGGCGTCATGGGATTGCCACGTGCGCTCAAGTTCCAGTGTACTAACACGGGCCTCGGCTTGCCTCGGGGACCTTAGACCTGTGTAATGGAGGATGTGCCAGCCCATCGCTCCGGATGAAATACCCTGTCCTGCTCATGGCGCGGGAGCTCAACCAGGGGGGGAGCGAGCGCCAACTCACCGAGATCGCCCTGGGGCTCGACCGAGCGCGATTCGAGCCGTTCGTGGGCGCCTTCCGGCCGCAAGGCTTCCGGGGAGATCAACTTCGCGCCGCCGGCGTGCCGGTGATCCAGTTCCCTGTATATTCCTTCCGGTCGCGCGCGGCGCTGTCTGGTATCTGGCAACTCGCCCGGTTCATCCACCGCCGCAACATCCGTCTGGTACACACGTTTGACGCCCCGACCACCGCTTATGCCACGCCGATCACGCGCTTCCTCACGCGGGCCTTGATGCTATCCAGCCAGCGCGGGCATCGGGAGATCACCCCGGAGTACCGCAAACTGCTGCGTTGGACCGACAAGCATGTGAACGGTATCGTGGTCAACTGCGAGTACGTAAAGACCCACTTGATCCGGGATGAGTCCGTGCCGGATCGCCTGATCCGTCTGTGTTACAACGGGGTCGATCTCGATCAGTTCCACCGTGCCACGGCGCCGCGGCCGGCTTCGTTGCCCGCGGACGCCTTGGTGATCGGCGTGGTATGCGTGTTGCGCCCGGAGAAGGGGTTGACCACTCTGATCGACGCCTTCGCGCGGGTGCGACCATTGCACCCGCGGATGAAGCTGGCCATCGTGGGCAGCGGCCCGGAACTGCCGGAGCTTCAGCGACGCGCGAAAGAGGCGGGCATTCTCGAAGACTGTGTTTGGGAACCCTCGACTTCGGACGTAGCTCGTTGGTTGAACTATTTCGACATCTTCGTGCTACCGTCCCTCAATGAGGCGTTGTCGAACTCGCTCATGGAGGCCATGGCATGCGGCTGTCCGGCGATCGCCTCAGACGTCGGCGGCAATCCGGAGTTGATCGAGCATCGTGTGAATGGCCTTCTCTTCGAACGGCGGAACGCCGCCGCTCTTGCCGACGCGTTGCGATGCCTGATTCAGGACCCGGCGCTGGGGCAGAAATTCGCGAAGGTGGCGGAAGGGCGCATTCGCGAAAAATTCTCGCGCCAGGTTTCGGCCCGCCGGATGGGTGAAGTCTACGAATCGTTTCTGGATGGCTCGAATTTTTCTTAAGTTACAATACAAGCTGAATGTGTGGAATCGCCGGATTTGTCGGCGGTACTGATCCGGAAGGCGCCGTGCGGCGGATGATGACCGCGCTTGCGCGCCGCGGCCCGGACGCTCAGGGTCTCGAGCGGTGGCCGGGGGTTGTGCTCGGACACCGGAGACTTTCGATCTTCGACCTCAGTGACGCCGGACGCCAGCCGATGCTTTCGGAAGATCGTTCCATCGGGGTGGTGTTCAATGGAGCGATTTACAACTTTCTCGATCTGCGCGCCGAGCTGGAACGGCAGGGTTGCGGCTTCCACACGCGCACCGACACCGAAGTCCTGGTCCACGGCTACCGCGAATGGGGTATCGACCGGTTGATCGGGAAGTTGCGAGGGATGTTCGCCATCGGGCTGTGGGATCAGACCCGGCGAACCCTGTATCTGGTGCGTGACCGGCTGGGCGTCAAGCCACTGCTGTACAGCGATCGCAACGGCTACATCGCGTTCGCTTCGACGGCGTGGGCGCTGGCATCGGCGGGCGCCGCCGGCGAGATCGATTCGCGGGCCGTGTCCGAATATCTGGAATTCGGCTACGTCACCGACGACCGAACGATTTACCGCGACGTCAGTAAGCTTCCGGCGGCGACCATCCTGGAATGGCATGACGGCGCCCTGACGCAGCGTCAGTATTGGCAATCGACGCAGGCGCAGGAACGCGGGCCGAGCCTGGAGGAAGCCGTTGAAGAGACCGAGCGCCACTTTCTGGAGGCCGTGCGGATACGTCTGGAGGCCGACGTGCCCGTCGGCGCGTTGCTTTCCGGCGGTGTCGATTCAAGCCTGGTCTGCTGGGCGATCGCGAAGCTGGGGGGCCGCATCCGTGCGTTTACCATTGGCACTCCGGGTGACGAAGCGGACGAAACGGCGGACGCCTGCCGGACCGCACGCGAACTGGGTATCGATCACGAAGTGATCGATGTGTCGCCGGAAGACGTGCCGGGAACCGGCGAATTGGTAACCGCCTATGGCGAGCCGTTCGCCTGCGCCTCTGCGCTGGGGATGATCCGCGTGGCGCGCGCGGTAAAGCCCGCGGCGACGGTGCTGGTGACGGGCGACGGCGGCGACGATTGCTTCCTGGGTTATCCCGAGCACCGGCATTTCTGGTGGGCCCAACGCGCGGCGCAGTGGATTCCGGCTCGGGCTGCTCACCGCTGGCTGGCCGCCTCGGGTGACCTCCCGCGCCATGGCCGGTTCAAGCGTCCCGGGCATTTCCTCGATTACGCCACCGGCGGGCTCGGCGCGGTGGCGCGAATCCACGACGGTCTGCCGTATTACCGCCGGCACGGGTTGCTCGGCGCGCGGCTTGCGGACGCACACGTGGCGCAGCGAGAGATTCCACGGTCGCTCGACTCGGCGCGGCGGCTGCTTGCTGATTTTATCGAGTACGACCGGCGTACGCGCTTCGTGGGCGAATACCTGACCAAAGTCGACGGCGGCACGATGTACCACGCGCTGGAGGCGCGGTCTCCGTTCCTCGATCAGGAATTGTGGAACTATGCCCAATCGCTGCCCTATGCGCTGCGGCTCGGCGGTGGCTTGAAAACAGTGCTGCGAGCGCTGGCGAGGCGCAGGCTGGGCGAGCGTGTCGCCTCCGGACACAAGCGGGGCTTTTCGATTCCGGTGCAACGGTGGCTGGCCGGAAAATGGCGGCCGGCGTTCGAGGAACTGCTGGACCATTCCGAGCTCGACCGCCAAGGCTGGATCCGCGCGGATCGGGTGCGCGAGCGGTTACGATCGGCGTCCGAGGAAGGCAGCGCGCCTCAGCAGTTGTGGTATATCTACGTGCTCGAAGCGTGGCTACGCCGGGAGCGGGTGGCCGTCACGGAGCCGGCTTTGGCCAACGGCACCCGGTCGGCGGTCTGAGCCGGTGCGTCCGATCCGTGTGCTGCTGATTGCGCCTTCGCTCGAGATCGTCGGGGGACAGGCTGTGCAGGCAGACCGGCTGCTGGCGGCCCTCCGCAACGAGCCCTCAGTGGAAGTCGAATTCCTTCCCATCAATCCGCGGCTGCCCGGGCTATTGCAGATCAAATACGTGCGCACGGCGGCGAAGCTGATCTGGTATCTGTTCAAGCTGATTTCCGGCGTGAGCCGCGCCGGCGTGGT
>JBGPHB010000569.1:0-4427 GCA_041484155.1 Bryobacteraceae bacterium | reverse complement strand
TGGGCAGCCGGGACCGGTTCATCGGCTGGAGCGGCGAGGCGCGGCGGCGCAATATCCACCTCCTGGCCTACAACACGCGTTTTCTGATTCTGCCGTGGGTTCGGGTGGAACATCTGGCCTCGCACCTTCTGGGCCGCATGGCAAAGCTTGTGCCGCAAGACTGGCAACGGATCTACGCCCATCCTATTTATTGGTTGGAGACCTTCGTGGACCCCTCGCGTTTTCGCGGGACGTGTTATCGCGCGGCCAACTGGCAGGTGATCGGCACGACGGCTGGCCGCGGACATCGTGCGCCCACGTTTGAACAGAGGCGGCCGGTGAAACAGATGCTGGGCTTGCCCCTGAACGCCAAGTTCCGGGAGTTACTCTGCTCTGAAGGGGGTGCATGAAACGCAAACGTGTGGACGTGAATCTGAAAGAGCTGGACCAGATCATCGATCATGCTCGCGAGGTCCCGTTGAGCGAATCGGAAAGCGAGAAGCTGAAAGAAGCGCTGCACGCGTTGGCCGGAATGATGCCGCAGCCGCGCTCCACGGAGAAGACCAAGACTATTTTAGAACAGCCTCCCATACTCGAACCTAAGAATGATTCAGAATCAGCACAAGGCCACGGGCGCAACGGCGCTTCTTCCTACACCGGCGCCAAAAAAGTTGCGGTGCCTCATCCCACATTGCACACCGGTGATCACTGCCCGGGCTGCGAGAAGGGCAAAGTCTATCCACTGCTAGGGCCAAACAAAGAACCGCGAACGCTGGTGAGAGTCGTCGGTCAGGCTCCACTGGCCGCCACCGTGTACGAACTGGATCGCTGGCGCTGCAATCTGTGCGGCGAAGTATTCACGGCGCCCGAGCCGGACGGCGTCGGTCCCGAAAAATACGACGAAACCACGGCGGCGATGATCGCGCTGCTGAAGTACGGCAGCGGCATGCCGTTTTACCGTTTAGAAAAGCTGGAATATTTACTGGGGATTCCGTTGCCCGCCTCCACGCAGTGGGAGATCGTGGAAGAAGAGGCGGAAGTAATCAAAGCTGTGCCCGATGAACTGATCCGGCAAGCGGCGCAAGGCGAAGTGCTGCACAACGACGACACAGCAATGCGTGTGCTGCGTATGGCGCGCGAGCCGTCCGATGATCGCACGGGCGTGTTTACTTCCGGCATTGTTTCGACCAAACGGGGGCAACGTGTCGCGCTGTACTTCACCGGCCGCCAACACGCCGGCGAAAATCTGCGCGATGTGCTGGCGCATCGTGCCGCGGCACTGGCCGCGCCTGTGCAGATGTCCGATGCCCTGTCGCGCAATACCTCCGCACTGCCCGAAGGCGTCGAGATCCTACTGGCCAACTGCCTGGCGCATGGAAGAAGGCAGTTCGTGGAAGTCGCGGCGAACTTCCCGGAAGCATGCCGCTACGTTCTGGAAACATTGGGCGACGTATATAAATATGATGCGGAAACGCGCGCCGCCCAACTGTCTCCGCAGGACCGCTTGCGGTTTCATCAGCAGCACAGCGAGCCGCTTATGAAAACATTGCGAGAGTGGATGGAAGCGCAGTTCGCCCAGCACCTCGTCGAGCCCAACTCGGGCTTGGGCAAAGCCATCACCTATTTCCTCAGGCACTGGAAAGGGCTGACGGCGTTTCTGCGCGATGCCGGCGCACCGCTCGACAACAACATCTGCGAACGCGCGCTCAAACGCGCTGTGTTGCACCGCAAGAATGCGCTGTTCTATCGCACGCTGCACGGCTCCGAAGTGGGTGATCTCTTCATGAGCCTGATCCATACCTGCGAGCTGAATGAAGCCAATCCTTTCGACTACCTCACCGAGCTGCAGCGGCACGCGCGCGAACTGGCGGACCATCCTTCGGAGTGGATGCCTTGGAACTACCGCGAGACACTGGCGCGGCTCGCCACATCGGCAGCCGCGTAATATGATGAATCCTGCGTGGCCGGAAAGGATAGCTTAAAGTCCAGCGAATCGGGCACCTCCCAAGGGCTGCAAAACGGGCACCCGAAACAGCAAAACCGACGAGGGTTTTCGGCCAGCGCCAGGAACCCAGGAAAATGTTTCGCGCCGGGATCTATGCGCGGGTGATCGAACAGTGGAACGCGGCACTCACCGCTTGAGCTCCATTGGCAATCACTGAACGGGCTGGGGTTTAACCGATCTCGCCGTTGCTTTGAGTTTGCACCAGAGTCCCCCAAATGGGGTCAGCGTCGGTAAATCCAGGCACCCAGCAGAACGGCCGGAATGCTGTCGAGTAAGCCGACGGCGATTACTGTGAATAAAAGTGAGGAGGGGAAGAGTTTCAGCGGCTGTAGCGCCATCTCGGGGATTACCCAGAACACCACCCACACGGCAAGCGCCGCACGAACAGCCGTTTTGGGGCCAGAGCCATAGTTTGGACTCATGCGCGTGTAAACCCAGACGGAGATTATGCCGACGAGAAAGTTGGCTGGGATGAAGGTCGTCCAACCTGTGGGAGCTTTCCCAAGAGCAGCGAAGGCGGCGGTCCATTGCGCGTCGAGAAATATCCCGTGGACAAGGTATTCAATCGCATTGATCACCAAGCCGGCAGCGACCCCACCAAACAACACTCGTGGAAGACTTAGCCGTGCGGTCGTCGTCATATCGTTGTCTCAGTGACATTACATTATACGTCGTGAAGAGCGGTGGGCCGTTCGTCCAAAGCATTACTGGGCGGCACGAGGCTACCTTTTCTGAGTTTCTGCCCGGCTCAATACCTTTCACGCAAGCTCACCGAAAGCACACCTCGTAGCGAAGCAAGACGTCGGGAGGACAGGAGCTCTCCGGCGAGCCGCGCAGGGCCAGGAGGGCTCGGACGGACGCCGGTCCTACGTTTGGATCTTGCAGAGTCATGTCACGGTCCATGGCGGTCTTCTGGGCTCCCAACACTCGCAACTGACGCCAGCGGGCTACGGCCATGGTCTCGACCAGCGAGACTTGGGATGCGGTCGTGGGTTGATATTCGTCCATATAGGCCGCGAGCAGTTCCAGGAGGCGGTCCGCGGATTCTTCTTCCTGAACCACGGTACGGGCCAGCAGGCCGTGGCGGGTGCTGTTTTGGACCGAGTTTCGTTTGCCCAGTTCGGTGGAGGGGCCTCTCGATCGAGATCCGTTGGCTCGGGAGGTTGGATCTGTTTAGGCGTCATGAAACCAACTGGCCGCAGATTAACACCGATGAACGGAGATAGAACTAACACCGTATTCCCAAGCGGTTGAGTAGAAGAGAGAAAGTGGAGACGGAAGTTTGGGGCAGAATTGGGATGTGGACACTTGGGGAGGGTCCCACCCTACGCGGGTTCTCGGCTGTGTTCTCCTGATTATCGACGAGGCGTCGAGCGTGGACGACGCTCGGACTCGCGGGTCAGTAGTCTATCGATCGAATGATAGTATCGGCACATTGCGCTCCCGTTCTTTCTCCAATTCCCGAATCCGATGGGGTCGCCTCAAATCCATCCATTTCCGGCATCTGGACAGTCCATTAAGACCAGGTCGACGGATTCCGATTCAAGCATCTTGAGTGCCTCGATCCCATTGTTGGCCACCAGTGCGTGGAAGCCTCTCTTCTCGAGTCGCCGTCGTTCGGGGGGCAGATGTTTTCATCGATACGGTCAGTCGTATTCCGGCCGGATTCCGATTCGCAACGCTGACCGAAGCTCCGAACAACGAAAGGATGCGGTATGCCACGGGAGGGCCTAACCCCAGGTCCCCGCCAGGTATGATTGCTTCGCCGATCGAGAAGAGATCGAAGAATTTCGCCATGGTATGGCTAGGGATCGTCCTGCCATGACTCTCGATGATGATCCGTGTCCAATCCGGAAGGACCTCGCGTGCTAGCCGGACGGTTTCGCCCTCTTCTGAGAATTTAACGGCAGTCTCAAGTAGCGCGTGCAACGCTCTTACCAGCAACTCTTCGTCGCCCAGGACGAGGTCCACCTCCGCCCCTGGCGGGTCCACGGTCACGTGGCGCGATTCGGCAAACGTAGTCGTCCTCTCAATTGCGCGACTCAGCGCCGCACTCAGAGAGACCTGAGCACATCTGACCTTCTCCCCGTTCACGTCGATTTTAGTCAGAAGCAAAGCATCATCTAGTATCGAGAGAATGTTTCGGCGAGATCGCTCAAACAGTCCCTGGAGTTCGTTGTTCGCCACCGTAGGAGACATTCCTTCCAAAATGAGCTCACCCACACCGAGAAGTCCGTTGAGCGGCGTTCGGAACTCGTGCGAGATAAGGTTCAGGAACTCGTTCTTTGAACGATCGAGGATGATCAGCCGCTCGTTTGCTTGGGCAAGTTCACGTGTGCGTGCGGCTACCGTCTCCTCCAAGCATTCATTCTGGAGCTGCAATGTTAGCCGGAGCTCGTCCAGCTTGAGATGGGTTTTCACGCGAGCGTTGACTTCATCAAAT
>JBGPHB010000568.1:0-4428 GCA_041484155.1 Bryobacteraceae bacterium | reverse complement strand
GAATCGCGTTGCGGGAGCGCCGGTTGAGTGAGTCCGTCTTCAGCTCCACGCGAATGCACTCGAGCGTCTCGAAGGCGTGGCGCAGCATCAGGTACTTCGCCTCCGTGTTGACCAGGGTGCGTTGCCACGCATGCCCGATCCACGTCGCGCCGATCTCCACGCGGCGGTTCGGCTCGTCGATGTTCATGTAACGGGTGCTGCCAATGGCCCGCCCGGAAGCGCGCTCGATGGTCGCAAAAGGAAGCGCCGTCCCAGCGCCCTGCGCCTCCAGGGCTGAGCCGATATACGCTGCCATTTCCTCGGGTGTAGTGCCGCGGTACGGTATCCAGCGCCACATCTGCGGATCGAGCCCCACCTCGCACAAGGCACGATGATGCTGCGCCTGCGAGAGGGGCTCCAGGCGCACGTGGCGGCCCTCCAGCGTAACCGGCTCGACCTTCATTCCCTGGTGACAAATATTTTACCGGTATTTCCGGGACACAATAGAGGACATGCCTGAAGAAACTGTTCGAGAAGGCGAGCCGCGATGGCCGGCACTGGTCGCATTGGTCTCCGTCGGAGCGCTGTATTACGCTCTGCCGTCCACGCTGACGGTTGGTCCGGACTGGCTTGTGCTCGTGCTTGTAGTGCTGCTCGTGACCCCGGCGATGATCTCCCATCGCCAAGGGAATTGGCGGATAAGCCAGGTGTTCGGCTACGCTGCGCTGTCTATCGTGACGATTGCGATGACCGCTTCATTGGTGCTTCTGGTTGCGCGCCTGCCCTTGCACAAGGAAGCTCCAGCGCAGTTGTTGGTCTCGGCGGGTGCGCTCTGGATCTGTAATATGTTGGTCTTCGCGTGCTGGTATTGGCGGCTGGACGCTGGCGGCCCTCATCAGCGCGACTTGCAGCACTCCCATACGGATGGTGCGTTCCTGTTCCCGCAAATGGTATTGGATCCGGACCTCCGTCGAGAAATGGGCGAGGACCAGTGGCGCCCCGGCTTTGTCGACTATCTGTTTCTGGCGTTCAACACCAGCACCGCCTTTTCGCCGACGGATGTTCCGGTGCTGTCACGCTGGGCCAAGGGCTTGATGATGCTGCAGGCGGCCATTTCGTTGGCGACCATCGCGCTGCTCGCGGCACGCGCGGTGAATATTCTTTAGACCATAAAGACTGTGCTGCCGGCCTTTTTCGGCTGCATCGCGAGAAGAAAGCCGGCCTGGAGGCCGGCTCGCCGCCATGACTGGCTGCCCCACGGGCCTACCTGCCCGAGATCCGAACGACGTCCTCAACCTTGAGCCCTACATGGAATGCAGTATTGACGCGCACGCAGTAGCGTACTTCGCCCATGACGATGGTGCGTTTGAGACGGATCTGGACAATGGTACCGGGCTCCAGCGGTTTTGAGACGAGTAGTTTCAGCCCGCCTTTCGACCGATCCAGAACCTGGCATTCCAAAGACCCGAAAGACCCTTGAAGGACTCTTACCGAGGCGGGTTCATCCACCAGAGTTCGAACCTCCTGCCGGCGCTCCTGGCGCTCTGTTCCGTTCTGCCAACGGCTCAGTTGGAACAGCAGTTGGAGCTTGCTCTCGCAGAGCTTACATCCCGAGAGGTGAGACTTTATGGTCAACGATTGACTCAGAGACAAGTGGCCCGTCCGGTGCAATTCCAGGTCCTCATCGCTTGGGTGCATGCGGGGGTCCCTCCAGCGTGGCAGGGAACCGAAAAATCGACTGCTTAGGTTTCATTGAGGGGGCTGCCTTTCTACGTGGGGTTCGCCGCCCATGACGGCGAACTGATACATCCAGTGTGGGGCCGCGATACTCTCAGCGGAAGTAAGTAACGGTTAGCTAGCCGCTAGTGGTCTGCGGCGCAAGTCGTGTTGAGTAACGGTAGAGTGCGCAAAACCGGGACTGGCTCGAATTTCGCCGGTTTTGCGAAATTCGTGCCTGTACCGGCATTGCCGGTCCGAAGCACACGGTTTGAAAACGGGGCAAAAGGTACAGGCAGAAATTCGCAAAACCGGCGAAATTCGAGCCAGTCCCCTTTTGCGCATCTGCTTGCCGCACTACACTAGTGGCACGGGATTGTGCCCGCCGCTTGGCGGTGCTAATCTCTTGGTACTCATTAGACTTAGGGCGAAATGGCATCGGTATCAACGCCAATTTCGGCTGGCGAAGTTCAGAAGCAACTGAACCAGGTCCTCGCGAGTCCGGGTTTTCGCAATTCCACCCGCCTTCGACGCTTTCTGGAGCTGGCCGTGAAACGAGCTCTCGCCGGGCAACCCGACCAGTTAAAGGAGTACATCGTCGGCCGTGACGCGTTTGATCGCGGCGCCGACTACGACCCCCGCACGGATTCGATTGTACGCGTGGAAGCTCAGCGGCTCCGGAGAAAGCTTCGGGAATACTACGAGATTCACGGCCGGACGGACCCGATCCTAATTGCTCTTCACGCCGGCAGCTACGTTCCGGAATTCAGGCGGTTGGCGGATGCCCAGCCGGCCGTGCTCAACACCCAGCTCAAAGCCTCCACCCGGCCGGATCCTCGTACCGTGGCGGTGTTGCGTTTCTCAAATCTGAGTCCCGAGGCGGATCAGGAGTACTTTTGTGACGGGATCACGGAGGACATCATCAACGCACTCACCACGATTCCCGAGTTGAAAGTAATCGGCCGAACCAGCGCGTTCGCCCTAGACCAAACGAATCACGATGTCCGTGAGCTCGGAGCGCGGCTGGGCGCAGGCACGGTGATCGAGGGCAGTGCGCGTAAGGCGGGTGATGTTCTGCGGGTTTCCGTGAAGGTCGTCGACTCCGAGACCCGGCAAGCGCTGTGGTCGAAAGTGTTCGATCGTCAGACGGGGGACGTGTTCTCGATTGAAGACGAGATCGCTCACTCCATCGCCAGTACTCTGCGCGTGACCTTCGGCTCTGGCGCGCTACACGAACTGGGCGCTCCCAACGTCGAGGCGTATAACCTCTACCTCAAGGGCAGGCAGGCTTGGAACCGAATGAGCGTGGAGGGCTTTCAATCCGCCATCGAACAATTCAGCCGTGTGATTTCGTTGTATCCAGACTATGCGTTGCCGTATTCCGGGCTCGCGAATGCCTACGCGTGGCTCGCCTTGTGGGGTCTGATGCGCCCGCGGGAGGCTTCGCCCAAGGCCAAGCGCTCGGCGCTCGAGGCCCTGCGCCTGGATCCGGCTCTCGCTCCTGCGCTCACGTCGCTGGGAACCGTCTTGTTTTTCTTTGATTGGGAATGGCAGGAGGGAATGGCGCTGTTGCAAAAAGCGCTCGAGTTGGAGCCGAGCTACGCCGGCAGTCACCACGTTTACGGAGGCTCGCTCCTGGTCCAGGGACGATTCGAGGAGGCGCTGGCGCATCTGGAGCAAGCGGTGCGTTTGGATCCGCTGTCGATCCGCGCGAACCGCACTCTGGGATACGGTCACTATCTCCAGGGGCGCACCGCGGAGTCCGAGAAGTGGCTGAAGGCGGCCGTCGCACTCGATTCAGATTCCGCGGAAACTCATTACATGCTGGCGCGGCTGTATCAGCAACAAGGCCGGCAGGAGGACGCGCTGTACCATGCTATGGCGTGTCAAAAGGATCCACCGAGTCCGCTTCCGCTGGGTTTCCTGGGAGCCTGCTTGGCGCAGAATGGCGACGAGCCCGGAGCATTGAGGGTTATCGAGCGGCTGTCGGCCATGGCCTCGGCGCAACATGTGGATCCGCTGGCAACGGCTTTTGTACACTTGGGTCTGGGCAATATCGCCTCCGTGCTCGAATTCTTCGCGAGGAGTCTGGAAGAACGCTCTCCGTTCGCGATATTCATGAATGTCGACCCGCTGTTTGATGAGATTCGTTCCGAACCCAGGTTCCGCGAGCTCGTGGCTGGCCTCAACCTCCCCTGCTAGATCAAACCCCTCCTAAGAACGTGTGGAAAAATCGGCTGGCAGGCGAAACCGCCTGCCCCACCCCTTGGTAAAGCATTGGCGGGCAAGGTGGGGCAGGCGGTTTCGCCTGCCAACCATTTTTTCACACCTTCTTGCGCAGCGGTTTGAGTGAAGATTAGAGACTGCCGGTCACGTCCCGGAGGACGTGCCGGTCAAGACGCATTCGCTCTACCTCGAGCGACGCTCTCGCAGCAAAAATCCGGAAAAAGTTCCTGGCCCTTTCCACTTCGCGAAGGGGTTTGGAATCGAGCGCCGCCATGAGTCCCAGAACGCGTCCCAGTGAATCGATCAGGGGAGTGCCTACATAGGCCTCGATTCCCATTTCCTTCAACTGATCGTCTTCCGGGAAAGTTTTCTGAACGTGAGCCGGATAGATGCAGAAGCTCGCGCCCGAGATGACGTTGGCGCACGGTGTGTTAGCCAGACAATAGGTTGTATCCACGAGCATTCGGCCGTGCGCGGAAAAGGCAAGCGTCTCGATGGAATCGCCGG
>JBGPHB010000567.1:0-4431 GCA_041484155.1 Bryobacteraceae bacterium | reverse complement strand
GAAAGCCAGCGTCGATCCGAGCGCGAACTCGTCAACGCCGACCAGGCGGGCCACCAAAGCCGAAGGCGCGAAATCGGTCGAAACGCCCAGCCCCTCGAACCGTGCCGCCAGCGTATCGCCCTCCGCGCGATACAGGCAGGTAACCAGCCCGACACGCGGGTCGGATAGAGGCGCCGTGACGCGCGCGAGATAATCGGGCTCGACCCGAATGTCGGCATCGTTTACGACCAGGATCGGATATTGAGCGGCGGCGGCCAGGTCCATCAACACGCCAACCTTGCCATTCGGCGTCTTAGTTCTACACTCGATCGCACGCACGGAAGAGAACTGACGCGCCACGTCAAACGCGGGATCGTTCGGATCACTGGAGCCGCACAGAATCTCGAACTTTCCTTCGAGAGCCGCATGTGATGCCAGCGCCTCCCGAAAGCCCGCATCCAAACCCCGCACGGGCTTCAGGATGGAAACGGGGAGTGGGGAGTGGGAAGTGGGAAGTGGGATCGTCTTTCGGCGCCAGAGGCACGCTACGATTGCAAACAACTGGTAGGCTGCTGCGATCGCGGCGATCCCGAGCAGAATCACTTGGCGAGCAGCGCGACGCCGCAGGCGACCAGGCAGGCTCCCACCCAACGCCGCGAATCGACACGCTCCTTGAGAACCAGCCGCGCAAGGATGGTTTCAAACACGAGGGTGGCAGCCGAAGCCGGCACGGCAAAGCTGAGATCCGCCACCTCCAGCAGAGTCATGAACGCAAAGAACGACGCGGCCATGAATACTACGGCAAGAATCAGATATTTCTTCCTCGCAAGATTAGCCACCAGCCGGCCGAGCCCGCGGGGATGGAAATCGCGAATCTCGCCGTGACGTTTCATTTCCGTGCTTTGCAGCAGGTCAGCCATCACGGTGCTGGCCACAATAATACCGAGAAGGAGCCAGGCTTTCACAATTCGCCCTTCGCGTGGGGGCTGCCCCTGCCCACCAGCACCGTGCCCGCGACGATGAGCAGAGTCCCGGCCCAGCGTTGCGGCGTGATCTGTTCGCTCAAGAAGAATCGCCCGATGATTGCGCTCGCCACATAGCCGAGCGACGTGACCGGCAGGACGTAGCTCAAGTCCGCCCAACTGAGCAGCGCCATGCGGCTCAGCAGCCACAGAATCAGCAGCGATATCCCCAGCATCACCCACGGGCTGAAGATTGCCGCGAAATAATCCATCAACGAGTTGGTCTCGCGATGGCGCATGCCCCACGCGAGCGAAAAATTGCCCAAGGCGTTGCTCAGGACGACGATGATGGCGAAGACGCGCGTCTTCCAGTGAAGACGGGAGTCGGGCCTCATCAAACTTGCGCGTGTTCTTCGTTCAACACGCGGCCGGCTCTCTGTTCCGCCACGTATTTCTTGCGCTTGGAGCGCAAACTCAGGTACGAACGCGCTTCCTTGTAAATCCGGCGGCGCTCGTGGCCGTCAAAGATGCCCTTCCGCACGATGCGCCACGCCGCTTTCGGCCGGAAGTAGTATTCGCCGTAGAAGCGCTCCACCCACTCCACCATCTCGCCGCGGTCGAGGATGCCGGGGTAAATCACGTTCGGCAGTTGGTGGCCCTCGTCGTCCGACATGCTGAGTTGCACCAGATTGTTCTTCTTGGCGTAATCGTAGAACTCGGTACCCGGATAGGCGTGGGCGATCGAAACCTGGATGGTCTCGACATCCAGTTTCTTGGCGAAATCGATAGTGTTGCGCAGGGTCTCCCGCGTCTCGCCGGGAAGGCCGACGATAAAGTCCCCATGGACCACCAGGCCGAGCTTATGACAATTGGCGGTAAACCGTTCGGCCATGTCGATGGTCGCGCCCTTCTTGATGTTCTTGAGAATCTGCTGGTCGCCCGTCTCGTAGCCGACGATCAGCAGCCGGCAGCCGGAATCCTTCATGGCCTTGAGCGTTTCGTAATCGGTGGTGACCCGCGAGGTACAGGACCAGGTGAATTTCACTTTCTTCAGTTCGGCGCACAGCTCCAGCGTCCGCGCCTTCCGGTAGTTGAAGGTGTCGTCGTCGAAGAAGATCTCCTTGAGGCCCGGGAAATTCTCCAGAACATAACGGCACTCGTTGGCAATATCCGCCGAGGAGCGCAGGCGCCAGCGGTGACCGGAGTGGGTCTGGGGCCACAGGCAGAAGGTACACATCGCCGGGCAGCCTCGAGTCGTGTAAAAGGAAATGTACGGACTCAGCAGGAACGGGACGTTGTACCTTCGGAAATCGAGATCGCGCTTATAGATCTTCGACACCCACGGCAGTTCATCCAGGTTCTCGATAACGCCGCCCTCGGGATTGTGAACATTGACCCCATCCTTGCGGTAGCTCACGCCGGGCAACTCGGAGAGTGGCGTTCCCTTGGCGTAGTTCGCGATCTGGTAATCAAACTCGCGGCGTACGATAAAGTCGATAGCCTTGGACGCGTTGAGCACTTTGTCCGGCTCGATGGTCACCGGCGGACCCACGAAGGCGACCTGCATCTTCGGGTTCGAGTCCTTCATCATTTCGGCGATCTTGACGTCCACGTGGAAACCCGGAGACGACGTGAACAGCACCAGCAGCTCGAAATCCTGCGCCATCGCGACCGTCTGTTCGATGGAGACGCCGTGGGGCGGGGCATCGAGCACCTTGCTGTCCTCGAGCATGCCGGCCGGGTAGCACAGCCACACCGGGTACCAGTAGGATTCGATCTCGCGCGTGGAAGGCCAGCGGGAACCCGCGCCGCCGTCAAAGCCCTCAAACGAGGGCGGATTCAGGAACAGAGTTCTCATGGACACGACTTATTGTATCCCGCCGGAAGCTGAAAACTCATCACCCACGGTAACTTCCCTGGTGAAATTGCTGAAGTCGATATTAAGTTCGGCGCGGCCAACCAGGCGTGTGTCCACCTGGCTTTCGATGTGCTTGGGGTACGCGACACCGTCACGGATCTCATAGTCGCGCACGAATTGAATTTTCTTGAGAAAGACGGATGGGTTCTTGACGAACCTTCCGGTCTCGCGGAGCGGCATCCCGGTCTCCGCGTCGAGCCACAGCTCGCCTTTGAACAGCCCCACGATTTTCTTCTTCGGTGTGATCTCAAACCTCACTGCCTGGCGGCCGTCGCGCTCCGTTACACCTTTGTAGTGGAACTTGTAGTTGGCAGGCGAGATAGCGATTGAGCCATTGTCCCGGGCTTGCCTCTCGGCATCGAGATAACGGGTGATCACTTCCTTCTTAATGGTGGTGTCGCCGGAGAAACCGAGCATTCTGAAGGAGATCTGCCCCAGTCGCGACATGCTGCGCAACACCCGCATCTTGCCTCGTTTTTCGAGTCTGGGGAGCGTGGCATCAATGTCCACTTCCATCTGCACGCCGCGCAGAACGTCCTGCTGGGTGCGCGTGGCGTCCAGGTACTTATTCAGGATGTCGTCGTACGCCTCCGTTTCCACTGCCGGGGCAGCGAAAAATGGAAAAACCGGGGCTGCCAGTAGAACCGAGGCGATGAATGCCAACGCTGGACGCAGCTTCGATGTCCCTTTAGAGTACCGACCCATCTGTACCATACAGTGTACCAGATGCGTCTGGTGAGCAAATGGGTGCGTCCTATTATCGTTGATTATAAAGGGGTTATCTCTGCGACGCCTTACCAGCTCTCAGCCAGGGACCAGTTGAACGCACGTTGCCCAGGCCACGACGCCGAACTACCCCGCCACGACATCGCTTCAAACCAGAGCTTTTGGCCGTCCGTTCGGACCGTAACCAGACCGTCAAGATCGGTTCGCAGAACGGCGGAGTGACGCTCGGCGAGGCGCGCCAGGATGTCCTTGTGAGGATGGCCGAACGAGTTTTCGAAGCCGGCGGAGATTATCGCGACGGAGGGTGAGACCGCGTCGAGGAACGGCTGCATGGTCGATGTTTTGGAGCCGTGGTGGCCGACCTTCAAAACGTCGGCGTGGATGGAACGGTCGTCGGAAAGGAGGCGCGCCTCCATCGGCCGTTCCATGTCCCCCGTAAGCAGAAGGGTACGTGCTCCATACGCGATTCGGAGAGCCAGCGAATCGTTGTTTCCCGGCCGGGGAGAGGCGTAATCGGTGGGCGGCGACAGGATCTCGATACTGGCGCCCGAAAAGTCGAAAGGCGGTCCGGCGCGGTGCTCGACTACGGTTACGTGGAAGCGGGCTGCCCGGTCGAGCAGCGATGGAAGAGGGTTCGTGCCGATCCACAGCTCGCGCGGCCGAAAGTTTTCCAGCAGGGCGGCCAGCCCTCCCGAATGATCCTCATGCGCGTGCGTAGCCACTAGGACGTCGATTCGCCGGATCCCTCTACTCCAGAGGTAGGGTGAGACTACGTCTTCGCCTGTATCCAGGTTGGATCGCCGGCGCCGGCTGAACTGAAGCAGTCCTCCGCCGTCGATCAGCATG
>JBGPHB010000566.1:0-4433 GCA_041484155.1 Bryobacteraceae bacterium | reverse complement strand
CTCGATCAGTTCCATGCCGGGCTTGAGAATGCCCCGGTCCTCCGCGTCCCAGATCATCGACGCGCCGATACGGCACTTCACCGAGTAGGCCGGGTTGCGTCCCTCGACTTTGCCAAGAATCGTGGCTTCCGCGCCGTCGATCACGTGATTGAGGCGGACCAGCGGCGTGCGCCCGATGCTAAAGGAGTTGTCTTGAAAAATCATCAGATTTCCCAATTGGCCACATAGCGGGACTGGGATTCGTTCCAGCGCCGGACCAGCTCCGCAAAGGTCGTGCGATCGACCACCGCAGAGACCGCAGTGTCCACGCGCTTCCAAAGATCGGTGAAAGCATCCGGTGTGCTGCGGTGGGTCTTCTTGCCCTCTTCCACGTATCTGAGCACTTCGCCAATCGTAAGCTGGTCGGCGGTTCTCGCCAGCCGGTAGCCGCCTTCGGCTCCGCGCCGCGACTCGACGAATCCGCCTTGTTTCAAGCCGGAAAGAATCAGCTCCAGAAATTTTTGCGGGATTTTTTGCCGCCGCGCGATGTCGGCGATCTTGACGGGTTCGCCCGGCGGCTGCGCCGCTAAATCGAAGATGGCCTGCAAGGCGTACTCAGTCTTGACGGAGATGTTCATCCCGCCACTGATTGTAGGACAAAACGGGCGCTCAGGACCGTACGAAGCATACTCAACAGGGCAAAAAGGGTACAGGCACGAATTTCGCAAAGGCGGCGAAATTCGAGCCAGTCCCCTTTTTGCGCACTAACGCAGGGCCAGGGACAGGAATTCGTCGCGGGTCGCTTTTTGGGTCCGGAAGCTGCCTAGCATTGTACTGGTCACGGTGCCGGAGTGCTGCTTTTCGACGCCGCGCATCATCATGCAAAAGTGGCGCGCTTCGCACAGCACGCCCACACCGCGCGGCGAGATGACTTCCGAGATCGCTTCCGCCACTTGCTGCGTGAGCCGTTCCTGCAATTGCAGGCGCCGGGCGAACATATCCACGATGCGCGGGATCTTGCTCAGCCCGATCACCTTGTCCTTGGGAAGATACGCCACGTGCATCTTGCCGAAGAACGGCAGCAAATGGTGCTCGCACATGCTGAAGAACTCGATTTCCCGGATGATCACCATCTCGTCGCATTTCACGTGGAACAGCGCGCCGTTGACGATCTCGTCAAGATTGGTCTGGTAGCCGCTGGTAATGAAGCGCATGGCTTTCTCGTAGCGCTCCGGCGTCCTCACCAAACCTTCTCGCGAGGGATCCTCTCCCAATGCCCGCAGCACTTCCTTCATCCGCGAGGCGATCGCCGAGCCTTGCGGCGACATCACTTTCACTGTTGCCTTGTTCTTCATGAGTCCAATTCCAATTCGAAGATATTTCGATCCGTTTCGGAAATCCGCACGTGTTGCAGACGCGCGCGGAGGGGCCAGTCCGCGGCAAGCACCTTGCGGATTGCAAAAGCCAGATTCTCCGTGGTGGGCACGGTCGCCGATAGTTCCGGAACGTCCGCGTTCAGGTTCCTGTGATCCAGGCGCGTTAGCACACGTTCGGCCACTAAGGAATCCAGCGCCGCGCGATCCGCGACCTGACCGGAAGCATCGAGCGGGCCTTCCAGCGTCACATCCAGCGTGTAATCATGGCCGTGTCCGAAGGGGTTGTTGCACTTGCCATACAGGCGGCGGTTTTCTTCCTCGCTCAGAGCCGGTGTGTGCAGACGATGCGATGCGGAGAACCGATAGCGGCGGGTCAACCTCACGGCTTCCCTCCGTAGTCGACGTACAGATCCGCGGTCTCGTATAAGCGCACGTTTCGCAGCCCGACGTTGCGCCGGTGGATTCGGGGCTCCAGCCGGTTCCAGATTTCTACCGCCACGTTCTCCGTGGTCGGCACCACTCGATCGAACGGTGGTACTTCGCGATTCAGGAAGCGGTGGTCCATGGGTTCTACCACCTCATCGACTAGAATCTGCTTCAGCTCGCGCAGGTCGAAGACCATCCCGGTGACGGGGTCGGGCTCGCCCTCCACGGTCACTTCGAGGATGTAGTTGTGACCGTGTCCGTTGGGATTGGCGTTGGCGCCGTAGAGGGCCTGGTTTTCGGCGTCGCTGAGGGATGGGTTCGCACAGATGTGCGACGCGGAGAACTCGGCTTTGCGGGTTAGAAGCATGACAGAACTATTAGATGCTCGTAAGAGTCCTTGCGATCCAGGGCATTCGTTCCTCGACGGCATCGTGGCGCGAACACTCATGTTTGCCACGTTCGCACTCTTGCGAACGCTTGGCCATGCGTTCACATGAGTGTGAACGTGGCACGCACAAGTGCGTGCGCCACGTCATCTTCCCAAGATTCTGCCAGTTTCAGCAAGAATCCCATTGCGTGGGTACTCACCATCGGCCGTGCCGAGTCTCGACCGTTAAGGAGCGGTTGGCTTATACCCTGTTAAAATAATAGCGTGAATCGCTTGTTTGACCGGATCTTGCTGGGCTTGACGGCCGCTCTGGCCGTCGCTCTTATCGTCGTCGTGGCGGGGACCCTCGAACTACGAGTTGTCAACGCCGGCGACGCCGCGCCCGAATTTACCGTCGTTACCGACGACGGACGCACAGTGCGCCGCAGCGACTTCGGAGGCAAACTGCTGGTGCTGAACTTTTGGGCCACCTGGTGCGAACCGTGTATCGCGGAAATCCCTACTCTCGACGCCTTCCAGCGCACGTTCGCCAAGCAGGGAGTGGTAGTACTGGGGGTCAGCATCGACCGCAACGAGAAACTGTATCGCCGGTTCCTGGAACGGGCCCGCCTCTCGTTCGCCACCACGCGCGATCCGGAGGAGAACATTAGCGCCCGCTACGGCACCTACCAATGGCCGGAAACTTACATCATCGACCGCTCCGGTAAAGTGATCGAAAAGGTGATCAGCAACCGGAACTGGATGGATCCCGAGTTCTTGGCGCGCGTCCGGAGCCTGTTGTAAATGCCGGCGCTGCGTACGGCCGTCGAGAAAATCCTCGGGCCGCGCGGCTACCTCTTCAAACCCGAAGACCTCACGCTTTACGAATACGACGGCGGGACCGACAAGTCGGTTCCAGAGATGGTCGTGTTCCCGCAATCGACCGAGGACGTGGTGGCGATCGTGAAGCTGGCGGCTGAGCTGGGCATGCCGATTGTCGGACGCGGCGCCGGCACGGGCTTGAGCGGCGGGGCGATCGCGCGCGCCGGCGGGATCATCATCTCCTTCGCGCGCATGGACCGGATTCTCGAGATCGACTTGGCCAACGAGCAAGCCGTGGTTCAACCGGGCGTCGTGAATCTCGACATTACGCTGGCCGTCGACGCCGACGGCTATTTCTACGCACCCGATCCATCCAGCCAGCGCGCCTGTACCATCGGCGGGAACGTGAGTGAAAACTCCGGAGGCCCGCACACGCTGGTCTACGGAGTGACCACGAATCACGTCCTGGGACTCGAAGCCGTGCTTCCCGATGGGACGGTGATTCAGACCGGGGGGAAGAGTCCGGATCTGCCCGGCTACGATCTGACCGGCCTGCTGGTGGGCTCGGAAGGGACCATGGCGCTGGTGACCAAGGTGATCGTTCGCCTGATGCGGAAGCCGGAGCTGGTGAAGACCATCCTGGCGATCTTCGATCGACCCGAAGACGCCGGCGACACGGTGGCTGAGATCACGGCACGCGCGATTACTCCCGCCGCCATCGAGATGCTCGACGGCGTTCTGCTCCGTATGGTTGAAGAGGCCACGCATGCCGGCTATCCGCTGGATGCGGCCGCGGTGCTGCTGATTGAGCTCGAAGGAATGAAGGAGGCCGTCGAAGAGCAATTGGAGCAGGTTCGCGAGGCCTGCATGGCCTGTCGCGCACGGGAGGTTCGGGTAGCGCGCACACCGGAGGAACGCGAGCTGCTGTGGAAGGGTCGCAAAAACGCGTTCGGCGCCGTGGGGCGTTTCAGCGCCGGGTATTACGTTCAGGACGGAGTGGTTCCTCGCACGCAGATCGCGCCGACGCTGCGCTTCATCTACGAACTGGCCGGACGCTATGGACTCACCATCAGCAACATTTTTCATGCGGGCGACGGTAATCTGCACCCTCTGATTCTGTTCAATCCGCACAACCCGAGTGAGCTGGAGACCGTGAAGCGGGCGAGCGACGAGATCCTCCAGTACTGTATTTCGGTCGGAGGCTCCATCACCGGCGAGCACGGCGTGGGAATGGAGAAGATGGAGATGATGGCGCACCAGTTTTCCGGTGATTCGCTGGAGATGATCGGGCGTTTCAAGAAACTTTTCGATCCCAGTTGCCGTCTGAACCCTGGGAAAGTGTTGCCCACGGGGCGCGGGTGCATGGAAATCCGCCAGCGGAGGGGGGACTTGAGTCTGTAGAGCCCGCTCCCTTACGGTCGCGGTTCAGTAGGGGGGGCCGATAGCCCCGATACCGAACCGCG
>JBGPHB010000565.1:0-4434 GCA_041484155.1 Bryobacteraceae bacterium | reverse complement strand
CGCGAGCATGGCTCGACCGACGCGGTAGGCAAGATGAAGCAGTTCGCAACTTACTTCACCCACGGTGTTCGTAACGGCTCGCGCCTGCGGGCCGATATTTATCACGCTTGCGACACGAGTCAAATCCTCGACCTGGTGGATGCGTTTTTCGAGCAGGAGCTGGCGGCGGCCTGGTGAAGCCGGTTCAATTGATCACCGACGGAGCCTGCATCGGTAATCCGGGACCGGGCGGTTGGGCTTGCATCCTGCGTTACGGGGATCACACCCGCGAGTTGTTCGGCTCGGATCCCGAGACCACCAACAACCGCATGGAGCTTACCGCTGCGATCCAGGGCTTGCGCGCCATGAAGGAGGCCTGCGAGGTGGAAATCGTTACCGATTCCGAGTACGTGAAGAACGGAATCACCAAATGGATCCACGGTTGGAAGCGGAACGGCTGGAAGACCAGCTCAAGGAAGCCGGTGGTCAATCAGGACTTGTGGACTGAGCTGGACCAGCAGGTGACCAGGCATCGGACCCGTTGGACGTGGACCAAGGGTCACGCCGGCCACGAAGATAACAATCGCTGCGACGAACTGGCCACGCGCGCCGCCCGAGAGCAACTCTGAGTGCAGCGCCAGCGCGTTCCCTCTGGAGTTTCTACATTTCTCAACTGAACCCCGCCCTCACGGGCAGGGCTTGCGCGGTGTTGTAATCGTACGACAAAGCCCCGCCCGTGAGGGCGGGGTTAGTAGGGGTGCCGGGTAACCGGCATCCCTTCCGCGACCCGAACGCACAGCCACGCGTCCGGATGGAAGAGCGATTCATTGTGAGTACTTCGAGCCGACGGATCAGAGTTCCCAAACACAGTGGCCGCCCTTGTAGAATGACAGCCGGCCATCCTCGCTCACCTTCAGGACGCTGCCATACTGCGAGGCCGCGATCGCTGCGTTCGTGCGGCTTCCCTCGGCGGCCTCGTCGGTCGTGCTCGCCACCGGACTGTGTCGAAGGATCGCGCCGAACGTCAACAGGTTCGCCTCGCGGTCGAGCACGATGCTGCCATCAATGCGGCCGACGGTCTCAAGAACCAGCGGCGAAAGCTCGGTTACCCGCCGGCTGCGCAATAAGTAGTGGAGCCGGTTCTTGGATGCCGGATCGCCCGGAGCTTGCAGAAGGTCCCGGCTACTGACCAGTTCCCGCACCTTTCCCCGATCGTCGAGCACCACAAATAATCCCCCGCGCCGTCCTTCCGCAAGATTGAGCGCCACCGAAAACAGCCGGTGGGCCAACGGCGGGTTATCCAGCGCTTCCTCCCAGACTCGATACTTCTCGACTGCGTCGGTAAGATGCCAGCGGCCATCGAGAAAACTGAAGACCTGGACCCCATCCGCGAAGATCTTGATCTCGCCATTCGGCGTCAGTACCAGGCAGACGTGCCCTCCGCAGAGTGTCGCCCGGCTGTGGGTCTGGTAACGCCGGGCGCTCGGTACCGGGGTCTCGAACTCGGCAAAAGGTCGCGCCCACTCTTCGACGTCAATCAACTCGACCATCAGGCCGTCGCGATCGACCAGCGCCAAGGTTCGCAGTCCGTCGCAAATCCGGTGAAAACTTCGGATCGAGGTCAAGTCGCTCGAGTACGGCAGGGCGCCGGCCGGGCTCGGGGGAAGCGTATGGCACGGGTCTGGCTGAAATCCGAACAGCAAAGCGCCGGTGGAGATGCGGCGGTCTTCATAAGTGCTGAGCGCGCTGATGCGCAGCACCTCGATGGCCTCGGAAACACGATCCGTCACTCTCACGTGCGGCTCGAGGAACGCAGACACGTAGTGGTCTTCGGGCAATCCTCTGAAGATCTCTGAACTACGGGCGACGATCTCGGCGTTGAACAACAGTTGATAACGGGTGGAGAGCACTTTGCCGATGCTTCGCAGCAGCTTCTGCTCCTGTTCGGTGAAAGGCTTGCCGCGGCTGGAGAGGGAATATCGGGTTCCGAGCCATTCCAGGCCCTCGGAATGCCAGGTAAGTTCGGGGTTCGCCTGTTCGGAAAGACCCAGGACCGTCAGCTCACTGGCTGGCAGGAAGTATTGGATGCCGCGAGCGAGCAGGTCTCCATAGAAGACATCGACGAACGGCCTGTGAGGTTCGGCGTGAGAGGACACTGGCTCAATGATCGCGGTCTGTTACCAGATCGGTGACGGCAAACAAAGCACGCTGGTAGGGCGACTCCGGGAATTCGCCGATGATGGTACGGGCCTTTTCGGTGAACGCCTGAGCGCGCTCCTGAGCCCGCCCGATGCATCCGTAGCGGTGCAGAATGTGCAGGATCTTGGCGAACGGAACCTGGTCGTAGTTGCCGTCGGCGAGCACCGTTTCCACCAGCCGGCGCTCTTCCGGCTCGGCTGATTCGAGGGCGTAGATCAGCGGAAGCGTGACTTTGCCCTCGCGCAGATCGTTGCCCACCGGCTTGCCGAGAATCTTTTCGCGCGAGGTGAAGTCGAGAATGTCGTCGATCAACTGAAACGCGATGCCCAGATTCCAGGCGTACTCGCCGAGCCGGCTTTCGGCGGCCTCTGCGGCGCCGGAGCTCATCGCGCCGAGGCGCGCGCACGCCGAGAAAAGGCTCGCCGTCTTCCGGTCGATTAGCTCCATGTAGTCGGCCTCGGTGACGCCGATCTTACCGATTCGGTCAAGTTGCAGCAATTCACCCTCGACCATCATCTGGGTGAGGTTGATCAGCAAATCGAGCACGGCAAAGTTGCGCTCCCGCAGCGCGACCTGGAACGCCTGCATATACAGCCAGTCGCCGGCGAGTACCGAGGTGTGATTGCCCCAGACCACGTTGATCGACGGACGCCCGCGCCGCGTCTTGGCCATATAGATCACGTCGTCGTGCACCAGAGTAGCGGTGTGAATCATCTCCACCACGGCCGCCATGCGGACCAAACCCGGGCTCGACTCCCCGAACAGCCTGCCGCTGAGCAGCACCAGAATGGGCCGCAACCGCTTGCCGCCGCCGGATTGCAGGTATTGGCTGATGTAGGTGACGGCGTCGGCCGAGGCCACCGATTCGAGGCCGATCTCCCGCTCCACCCGATCGAGGTCTGCACGCACTAAGTCGAAAATCTCAAGAGCCGTGAGGGAGCGCCCGATTTTGCCGAATGCCATGCGGTTTTACTGAGTGTAGCAGGGAGCAGCTAGACCCCGCCCTTAACGGGCAGGGCTGGAGTTTCTACATTATGAACAAAACCCCGCGCGTCTGCAAGCCCCGCCCGTCAGGGCGGGGTTCTGTTCAGAAATGGAGAAAGGCTATTTCGCAGCCAGCTTGCGCAGCCGCAGCGTAAGCCGGCTCTTGTAACGTGCGGCCGTGTTTTTCTTGATCACGCCCCACTTCGCGGAGCGGTCAATCATGGAGAACGTCTGCGGAACCAGCGCCGCGGCGGCGGTGGCATCCTTGGCCTCCAGCAGCCGTCGCATCGCCCGGACTTGGTGGCGCAGCCGGGACCTGCGGACCCGGTTGACGTCCGTCCGGCGCTCGGTCACTCGCACACGCTTCAACGCGGAAACAGTATTAGCCATTGGAGCTTCCAGGATATCGCAGCGGATTGCGCACGGTCAAACCGAGGTCCTGATCGGCCTGTCGGGTCTGGTAGTGGGGCAGCCAGTCATGGCGGCGAGCCGGCCTCCAGGCCGGCTTTCTTGTCCTTCCGTATGCACGAAAGCCGGCTTGCCGGCAGGACTGCCCGCCCCACATGCCTGGGTTGCAGCGGCTATGCTCTGTGGGGCAGGATGCCATCCCCCCCGGGCGTTCAATCCCCGGACACAGCCTGCCGGAGAGATAACTGATTTTCATCGCAGGCGCCATCGATACCGAGCCGCTTCATTCGGTACAACAGGGCCTTGTAGTCCATATCCAACATCCGAGCCGCCTGCTTGCGGTTCCATTTGGTCGAATTGAGGACCGACAGAATTACCTGCGCCTCTTCGTGATCGCGGCCTTGCCGTAACGTCTTTATGCTCGGCAGGTTGGCATCCGCGGCGCCACTCATGGACCCGGGCGTCGTTTCCACGTCAGTCCGCTGACGGCGTTGGGATGCGCGCATCCTGCGGGTTAACTCCCGTTCGAGAACTCCGGCGTCGCCGTAAATGAGAAACCGCCGCATCAGGTTCTCCAGCTCGCGCACATTGCCGGGCCACGTGTGCGCCAGCAACGCCTCCTCCAGCCGCGGAGTGATCCTGGGGACTTTTATCTCCGGGTTGGCATGCTTCTCCAAAAACAGGTTCGCCAACTCGATCACGGCCTCTTTGCGCTCGCGGAGCGGCGGCACCTGGATACTGAACACATCCAGCCGGTAATACAGATCTTCGCGAAACTGGCCGAGTTCGATCGCCTCCTCTAAATCCCTGTGGGTGGCGGCGATCACTCGAACATCCACTTGAATGGGCTCGCGAGCGCCCAAT
>JBGPHB010000564.1:0-4438 GCA_041484155.1 Bryobacteraceae bacterium | reverse complement strand
TGCTGGCGAGGATCACCTGCCCGACGCTCTTGTTTTGGGGGAAAGAGAGCTGGGCGCAGGATCCGGAAATCGACGGGCGTGCTTCGGTCATCCGCAATCATCGGCTGGTGAAGGTCGAGAAGGCGGGGCATTGGGTGCATCACGACCAGATCGGGGTGTTCTTGAAGGAGACGGCGCAGTTTCTGGCGGAGTGAGATCGAAGGTGCTCGCAGTTATCTTTGATATGGACGGGCTGGTGCTTGACACAGAGCCCATCTACAAGCGCGCCTGGCAGAGCGCGGCCGGAGAATGCGGATTTATGCTTGACGATGACTTCTATCTGACGCTGATTGGTCAGCCCAATTCCGCCGGTGAAGCGGCACTCTTGAATCGCTTCGGCTGTGACTTTCCTCTTGCGGATTTTCGGGCCCGGTGGTCGCGATTGTGGCGGGCACATGTTGAAACTTGGGGCATTCCAACCAAGACTGGCCTGACGGAACTGTTGTCGTTCCTGGGTGAACATCAGGTTCCTGTGGCGGTGGCGACTTCGAGCGACCAGGAGTACGCAAGTTTCAGTCTGCGGGCGGCTGGACTCGACAGCCGGTTTGTTCAAGTGGTCACCGGGGAACAGGTCGCTAACGGAAAGCCGGCGCCCGACATCTATCTCGAAGCGGCCCGCCGCCTCGGCGTCGCTCCCGCTGGTTGCGTCGCCATTGAAGACTCGGACGCTGGAGTCCTCGCGGCGAGCGCGGCGGGAATGATTACCTTGATGGTGCCCGATCTAAAGCCGCCATCGCCAGAGGCTCGGGCGGCTGCTTTCCGTGTGGTTGCTTCGTTGCTCGAAGCCAGAAGCCAGATCGCGTCGCTCATGAGAACCGGGCGCGCGGACTGTTAGTTTCCTGTCCTCATGACGGACGCGACCCCGCCCTAACAGGCGGGGCTTGCAAACGCACGAGCCCTGCCCGTTAGGGCGGGGTTCTGTGGCTGATTGCCCGTAACGCCGACACTGTGACAAACAGTTATCCTGCCCCGAGGAAGTGGCTTAATAGTTAATTTCTCTTAATAAAGCGATGACAAACTTAGCGCGGAATAGTACTATGAATGTGTCCTTTCCCTTCGAGCCGCAATGCTCTTTGGGATCGGACATCCGGGGCTGTCTTCCTCCGAGCGGCCCCGGACCTCTCCTGCTCCTCACGACATAAATCCTCGCTCGCATGTAGTACACTAGAGCAATTCCCCCGATGCCTCGGGTTAACCTCGCTCGGAGGGAGGTTGCCCGGGCGTTTCGCAGCTCACCGCCGCAGCCGGTCGGTAGCCAACCGCGCGCCCTCCGCCATTGCCCGGAATTTGGCCCACACCACCGTCGGATGAACCTCCGGGTGATACGTGGCCTGGGAGGAGAAGCCGCAGTCGGTCCCGGCGATTACGTTCTCCCGGCCCACCAGCTTGGCATAGCGGATGATCCGCTCGGCGATCAGTTCGGGATGTTCGACGATGTTGCTCGCGTGCGTGACTACGCCGGGGATGAGCGCCTTGCCCGCGGGCAGCTTCACGTTTTCCCAGACGTGATACTCATGCTCGTGACGCGGGTTCGCGGCCTCAAATGAGTAGGCGCCCGCATTCACTTTCAACATCACTTCCACGACATCCTTCAGCGGCGCGTCGTGGACCCGGGGCCCTTCATTGATCCCGTAGCAGGTGTGGAAGCGCACCTTCTCCGGAGCAATACCTCGAAGGCCGTGGTTCAACGCCTCAACATACATCTCAGCCGTTTTCCGTTGCTCGGCGGCGCTCACGGAAGGATCACTGTAGATTTCCGAGAGAAACGGATCGTCGATCTGGACCAGGAAGCCGGCATCGACGATCGCCTGGTACTCAGCGCCGAGAGCCTGTGAAACGGCGTGCAGGTACTACTCCTCCGTGCGGTAGTGCTCGTTCGTACCCACTCCGCTGGGCGCGACGGCCGGCATGAAAACTTCCGCGGGCTGAACTCCTTGAAGGGCCGCTTTGAGGTTGTCGATGTCCGTGCGCACTGCCTCTTGTCCCCGATAGCTGACTGGCCCGGTGCACACCATCGGGACGATCGGGCAGACTGAACCCCCAAGCATCGCCTGGCTGAAGTACTGTTTGTAGTATTCGGGGAAAGCCTCGACTTCCGCCGCGAAGCGCGAAAGGCGAGGACCAGGCCTCGGTTCAAAACCGGTAAGGCGCTCGCTCACGTACGCAAAGAAACCAGGCTTTCCCTGCTCACCGTCGGTCGGAATGTCGATGCCGCTCTCGACCTGCTTGTGGACACTCTCGGCGACCGCGCTCCGAACCCGCGTGGCATAGCGATCGTGGTCGTAGGGTTCGCCGTTGACTCTCGCCTTCATCAGATCGAGCAGGTCTGGCGGGCGCGGCAAGCTGCCGCAGTGTGTGGTCAGAATGCGGTCAGTGCTTCGCTGCATATCATTTCATATCATTGCAGCTTAACAACCTGGCGCGGGCGCCCCTGACCCCATAAAGTCAGTCCGTCATTCCACCGATGAGAGACTGTATGGACCGTCGAATTCATCCGCGCACTCGGGTTCAATTCCAAGCTAGAGTGACTAACGTAACGAAAGGGGAGCAATCCTCTGAGGGACGCGTCTCCGACATTTCGCAGGCCGGAATCAGCCTGGTCCTGCCGCTTCAATTCGCGCCAGGCGACCAAGTTCAATTGGAGATGGCGGATAGCATATTGGTCGGCCGGGTTGCATATTGCAATCCGGAGAGTTCGCAGTTTCGTATTGGAATCGAGACGGAGCGCGTCCAACTAGGCGCTTCTGAGCTCTCAAGCCTGCTGCAAAGGGCCCTACTGGAGGCAAATTCCAGCATACCCGGGCTAGAGCCGGTAGAAACCTCTCCCTGCTGAGCGTGTGGGGCGGGCAGTCTTGCCTTCGAGCCGGCTTTTTAGCCGGATTTTTGTCATCGACCAAAGAAAGCCGGCCAGGCAAGCTAAAGCTCGCCCCACATCTGCCATGATTGGCAATCGAGGGCAAACGGATCATGGCCCAGCAGAAGCTCTCCATTGCGATCGTCGGCGCCGGTATGGGTGGAATGGCGGTTGCCGCAACGCTGCGTCAAATCGGCATCGATGTGAGCGTTTACGAGCAGGCGAACCGCTTTGCTCGAATCGGCGCCGGCGTTCAGATGATGCCAAATTCCATGAAGGTGCTGCGCGGCATCGGTGTCGAGGACCGGTTGCGCCGCGTCGCCTTCGAGCCGTACTCACATCTGAACCGCGAGTGGGATACCGGGAAGGTGCTGAGAGAGCTGCCCATGCCGGAGAGCCTTTTCGGCGCGCCCTATCTGGCCATGCACCGGGCCGACTTGCACGAAGCACTCGCTTCCGCGGTTCCGGAAGGCATCATTCATCTCAGCAAGAAACTGGTCGGACTCGAGCAAGGTTCGGGACAGGTCACGCTTCGATTCGCCGACGGCACGCGTGCGCAGGCAGACGCCGTCATCGGCGCTGATGGCGTGCACTCTGTCGTGCGCGACATCATCATTGGTCCCGATATGCCGATCCATAAAGGACGCATCGCCTACCGCGCGGTGTTTTCCTCCGCCCTGCTGAACGGTTTCGATATTGGCCCCTCTAGAACCAAGTGGTGGGGAATCGACCGTCACATTGTGATCTACTACACCAACCCGCGGCGCAGCGAAGTGTATTTCGTGACCAGCGTGCCGGAAGCGGCGGAGTGGATGACGCGCGAATCCTGGTCGGCCAAAGGCGAAGTGACAGAGTTGCGCAAGGCGTACGAGGGGTTCCATCACGATGTTCGCGCGGTGCTCGAGGCCTGCCCTGATTGCCACAAATGGGCGATTCTCGAGCGCGAACCACTGCCGCGCTGGAGCGACGGACCCATCGTGCTGCTGGGCGATGCCTGCCATCCGATGACGCCCTACATGGCGCAAGGAGCGGCGACCGCGATCGAGGACGCAGCCATATTGGCGCGCTGTCTGAAGCAGTCCGCTGGCATCGAGGGCGCCTTTCAGCTTTACGAAGCAGTCCGCAAGCCCCGCACCTCACGCATCCAGGCGATCTCCAGCGCCAATACCTGGATGCAGGGCGGCGACGGCGACACCAGTTGGCTGTATGGTTACGACGCCTGGAACATTCCCTTGACTCCAAGTCTTGAAAAGGTTTCATAGCACACTACTTCTTTGTGAGTGGGGCAGCCAGTCATGGCGGCGAGCCGGCCTCCAGGCCGGCTTCTGGAGTTTCTACATTTCCGAACAGAACCCCGCCCTGACGGGCAGGGCTTGCCGGGGTGTTGCGGATGCACGACAAGCCCCGCCCGTTAGGGCGGGGTGAGCCGGCCTCCAGGCCGGCTTGTTTTGTCCCGATGCGGCCGAAAAAATGCCGGCACGAAAACCGCCTTGCCCCCAAGAGCAGGGTATATACTGCACTGGAGGAGGGACATGCGAAAATCTG
>JBGPHB010000563.1:0-4441 GCA_041484155.1 Bryobacteraceae bacterium | reverse complement strand
CAGACGATCCTGTTTCCATCCGGTGAGGACCAGATCGGCAAAGACGCCCTGCCGATTGTGAGCAAGATCGCGGACGTGCTCCGCGACATTCCCAATCACGTGAGCCTGGTGGGGCACGCGGATGCGGTCCCGATTCACAACCGCCGTTTCCGGAACAACTGGGAGCTGTCCGCGGCCCGTGGCCTGGCCCTTCTGGACCTATTGAGCAACCGCTACGGAATCGCCGAGTCGCGCCTGTCCGTTGCCAGCGACGGCTCGTATCGGCCGAAGAGTCCCAACGACACTCCCGACGGACGGGCCAGCAACCGGCGCGTGGAAATCGTCATTCTGGACGAATAGAGTGGGGCGGGCAGTCTTGACCAGAAAAGCCGGCCTGGAGGCCGGCTCGCCGCCATGACTGGCTGCCCCACGACGCAGCATAGAGGACTCAGAGCTGGTGGGCATTGTTCGGACTGGTAGTAGGAGTATCCTAGGCGATGTGATCCTCTCCACGCGCCACGCCGGCCAGGTCGCGATCGTCCAGGTGCAGGGACGGCTCACTCTAAGCCCGGCGACGCGCCAGCTCAAACCACGTCTCGACAAGATGCTTTCCACGAAGGCTTCGACGGGGCTGGTGCTGAATCTGGCGGGCGTCACCGAAATCGACAGCTCCGGGCTTGGCGAACTGGTAGCCATCCACACGTCCGCGACGCGGCGCGGCGTGCGGGTGGCGTTCGCCGAGGCGAATGCGAAGATCCTGGAAATGTTCACGGTCACGCGCCTGGACGGCATCTTCGCCGTCTGCGCGGATGAGAAGTCAGCCCTTCAGCACGTCGCGCAACCCTAGATTTCTGACCAATCTGAGTAACGAATTTGGATGCAGGCCCAACCGCTCGGCCGCGGCCTTGTAATCGCCGCCGGCTTCCGTCCAGGCCCGCAGAATGCATTCTCGCTTGGCGCCGCCGACCGACGCCTGGTAGGCGCTGGCCAGATCCGGAGGGGCGGCGATCTCGAGCACCGATTCGGGAAGATCCTCCGGCAAGATCTGCTCGGATTCGCCGAGCACGACCGCGCGCTCGATGGCGTTTTCGAGCTCCCGGACGTTGCCCGGCCATCCGTAAGCCGCCAGACACCGCTCGGCTTCGGGCGAAATTCCTTCGACGCGACGCCCGCAGCGCGCTCCGGCCCGCGCGACAAACTGCCGGGCCAGCAGCGGAATGTCCTCGCGGTGCTCGCGCAGAGGCGGCGTTCGCAGAGACACCACGTTCAGCCGATGATACAGGTCCTCGCGGAACGCACCGCGGTGAACCTCGGCCGCCAGGTCGCGATTCGTCGCGGCGATTAAGCGCACGTCCAGGCGTTGTGTCTTGGTGCCGCCGACGCGCTCGAATTCCCGCTGTTGAAGCACGCGCAGCAGTTTGGCTTGCAGCTCCATCGCCAGCTCCCCGATCTCGTCCAAAAACACGGTTCCGCCGTCAGCCAGCTCCAGTTTTCCCTTCTTTTGCGCGACGGCATCGGTGAAAGCGCCCTTCTCGTGCCCGAACAGTTCGCTTTCGAGCAGAGACGGCGTCAGCGCGGCACAGTTGATCGCCACGAAAGGAAAGTCCCGGCGGCGGCTGCGCGCGTGCAACGCCCTGGCCACCAGTTCCTTTCCCGTGCCGCTTTCGCCTAGAACCAGCACGGTGGTCTCCTGCGGCGCCAGGCGGTCTACCATCTGCAGCAAGCGCTGGATGGGCGCGCTCTCACCCAGAAGGCCGGTGTCCACCTGTTCTTCGAGCAGCGCGTTGCGGACTTGCAGAGTCTCGATCTCGCGGAGGCTTTCCAGCGCAGCCGAGGCCAGCGTCGCCACCGCCCCCAGCACTTCGCGGGGGAGCTTCGCCGCAATGACACCCTCGATGGACCCGCGCACATACAGCGGCACGGCGCCGTTCACGGCGCCTTCGCGGCAAACGCGTTCGACCAGACTCGCGTCCACGCCTCGCTCCTTCGCCAAAGCATGCAGTTCAGCGTCGCCTTTTGCGAGGAGGATGAATCCCGTGACTTCCTCTACGTCCGCCAGGTCGCCGAACAACCGCAGAATCTGAGCCTCGATTTGCGATCTCTGCTCGCGGTCCTCGCTCGACTCGAGGGTCGCCAGCGAACGGAACAGGAACAGCACCGAGCAAGCGCGCATTAAGGTGGCGTCGACGGACATAGCGGCAAATCAAGTGTACATAAACCGTCCGGTTCACGGGTCATGAACCGAGCGGTTCATGGGACAGGGGCTCCTTGTGGTTTTTCAGCCACTTACCGTTTGGCCCCACACCTGCATTTTACAAAGGCGTTCGAGAGGTAAGGAAGAAGAAAGAGCAAAAGGAGAACGACCATGAAAACGAATCTGTATCGCACGCTGATGTTGACCGCCGCTGTGATGACGCTGAGCGCCGCCGCCGCATACGGACAATCCGGAATTGGCGCTAACATCCCGTTCGCGTTCCGGACGATCGGAGGCGTACAGGCGCCCGGGAACTACACCATCGTCTCCATTAATTCGGACAGCGCCAGAGTTTTGCAGGCGCGAAACCTGGACAACCACAAATCCACGTTACTGGCGTTCGGAGTCCCGACCGGTAACTCCAACGACCAGCGTGCGCGGCTCGTCTTCCGGTGCGGCGATGAGTCCGGCTGCGCGCTGACCCAGGTCTGGATGGGCGACGGTCAAGGTTATGCCTACGCCACACCGCGGCCGAAGCCCTCCGAGCTGGAGCATGTCGCGGTGGTCTACCTCGACCACAAGCAGAGTGAGTAGCGACGAATCTTAAGGGAACTGAAATAACGCCGCCGGGACCGTAGAGGTCCCGGCGGTTCGTTTTTTGTCGGTTTAACCCCGCCCTGACGGGCAGGGCGTGCGGCGGTGTTTGTGCGTGCGGTTGATTGACCAGGTTGCGAGCGCACGGCAAGCCCCGCCCGTCAGGGCGGGGTTCCTAAAAGGAATACTTCAACGCGAACTGCATGATCCGCGGGTCGCTCGCCAATCCCACCTGAGGAGTCGTGATCTGCCCAAAGGTCGAGAGAGTACTGAAAGTCGCCTGCGGGGTGTTCGGCCGGTAGTGATTCAGGATGTTGAATGCCTCCGCTCGAAGCTCCACTCTTTGCTTTTCTCCGATCGGGAACAGTCTCGCCAAGCTTAGATCGAATTGGAGAGATCCCGGGCCGCGAAGGCTGCCAGGCCCAAGATTTCCGAACGTGCCCAGAGCGGGCTGCCCGAACGACGACGGGTTGATCCATTGAGTGTAGGTCTGATTGGCGGGATAGGGGTCGCCGATCAAGTTGGGCCGTTGCGCGCCGATCCCATTCAGCGCCTGATCGAGACCGGACAATGGAGTGAAGAAACCCCCGGATTGAACTCTCATGATCTGAGAGAACTTCCAATCTCCGGCGACCATCTGCGTCAACCGATTGGAAAACTTGGGGGCATCTTCCACGGCCGTAAAGTTGAAAATCTGCCGGCGATCGATCTGCACGCAATTGCCACGGTCGAAAGCCCGGTTTACGGGATTGGTATATTGAACGCCGTCCAGCTCCGATGTGAACGCACCCGCGATGCAGTGCGACCAGGTGTAGTTGCCCAGCACGGAGAAATGACTTGATACGCGGTGCTGGAGCGTCAGCAAAAGCGCGTTGTAGCTGGCCGTCGATCCGTCGTCCAGTTGGTGGATGACGCCGTAGTACTTGCCCTGGTCGGCATTCTGCAAATACAATACACGCCGCTGGTTCGTGTTTCCCGTGGTGGAGCAGGCAGCCGTTCCGCAAGTACCCGGAATGAACACTGCGGCGTTGATCGGTCGGTCCGCCCATAAGTGAATCGTGTTGTTTCCCAGATAACTGGCCTTGGCCAGCCAATTCGTCCCGATCTGTTTCTCGATCGTGAAGTTCCACTGTTCCAGGTAAGTCGTTTTGACGTCCAAAGGATAAGTGGTGTAGTTGCCGGGCTGTGGAAACTTAAAATTCTTATCGAGCTTTAACGGAAATGGGTCTCCGCCGGGGTAGTTCGCCCAGGGATCGTCAAACTTAACGTTATTCAGAGTGGTGGTCGAGCCCCACGGAGGCGCCTGCGAGAAGCCGTACGCGAATAGCGTATGCGGGAGCTCATAGAAGATTCCCCAGGATGCTCGTATGGTCGTGCGGCCATTCCCCTTTGGATCCCAAACGACGCCCAGACGTGGCGCAAAATCGTTCACCTTTACGTGGGCCGGACGGTTGTTGGTGTCAAAACCGGAATCGCCCGGATAAATGACGCCCGCCGGAGCGTTCGGGAATACAGTGGAGTGTACGTTCTGCGCAAACAGCGCGGAATCGAAATGCTGGACAAACCCGGTCGACATGGAGCCCCCGAAATACGGCTCCCAGCGGAGGCCGGCGCTCACCGTGAAATGCGGCGTAGCTTTCCAGGTATCCTGCACGTATAACCCAAGGTAGTGGT
>JBGPHB010000562.1:0-4451 GCA_041484155.1 Bryobacteraceae bacterium | reverse complement strand
CGCGACGGCGTGTCCGTCGGCATGCGGCTGTGACCAGCCGATTCGGTGGCGGCATACTCAAATCCTCCAACCTCACGGCTGCCCCCCACGACATCAGGCCAAATGACCCAGCGATGATTCTAGCCTGAGTCCCGGCTTCTCGATATACTGGCATTCTTATGGTGAAGGCTTTTCGTAGTGCCGGGGCGCTGCTACTTGCGGCGAGCATCGCCGTTGGCGCGCGAGATTCGAAAAAGGTCTTTGAACTTCTCGAAAGAGGCAGCAAGCTGTCCGCCAGAGACGCGAATAACCTGGAGGAAAAGCTGCGAAAAAAAACCGAATGATGAAGAGGCACGGATTCAACTCCTCTCGTTCTACGCCTCAAAGAACTGGATCTCCCAGTTGTCAAAGCGGCGCGAGCCGGCCATATTTACTGGCTCATCGAGAACGATCCCAAGGCCGGCTTCGGCTTGTTCCAGGTCGCGACCGGAGTCTACCGGCTGCATTGCACGGGTGATGATCTGGCCGATCCCGAGGCATTTCCCAAGGCAAGTCGTTTGTGGATGGAACAGGCAAAGAAAAAGGCGGCCGACTCCGATGTCCGGCGCGAGGCGATAAGAGCCATTCAATTCTGTGAGCCCGAACAAGCCGAGACGCTTTTGATTGAAGGTGCGGATCGCACAGGACTCGGCTGGCTTTACGCCTCCGCCGCACTCGGAATCACCGGCGAATCTTACGTAAACAACGACTCCGTGGGAACCGATCCGCTGCTGCGGCAAAGTGCCTTTGCCAACAAGGCCCGAAAGTTACTGGAGGAAGCGACCGACAAGGACTTGGTACTCGGCGCCGTGGGGACGCTGCTGAGCCAGGGAGCGAACCTGTGGGCCGACGGTAAGCTGGATTGGGACTACACGGTGCTCGGGAAGAGTCTCCTGTCTAAAGCACAGGCGATGGCGCCCGACGAGATGAGACTCCTGACTTTGCCCACCCAACTCCCGGCCCGCGGTGAGCGGCCTCCGCAAACCATCCGTGTGGGTGGCGCCGTCCAGGCGGCGAACCTTGTGCGAACAGTCGCGCCGCCATTTCCGCCAGCCGCACGTGATCGAGGTGTCCAGGGCACTGTGCGAATGACCGCGCTCATCGGGCTCGATGGCAAGATCTTGAAGCTCCAGGTGGAGGGCGGCCCCTCGGAGCTCATTCGGCCCAGCCTCGCCGCTGTCAGCCAGTGGGAATACAAGCCTACGCTGCTGAATGGGAAACCCTGCTACGTGATTACGCGGATTGAGGTGAATTTCACCCTTTCGCAATAGTTCGGATCGCTGGCCAGCAGTGCCGGGCTGGCCGATCCGTTTACAATGAACCTTACGTGGCAAGGTGAGGAATCGCAAAAACTAACCAAATGCGCAGGCAAATCCAACCACGCCGATCAATTCGCCAGTTGCAAAGATGGCCCACGGAAAGCCCATCGGGACGCCGCCGTCGACGATGTTGCGCCAGTCCCACGTGAAGGACACCAGGATGATTCCACCGCCGAGCATCAACAGCATCCAGGGAATCCATCCGACACGCGCCGGTGCTCGGATCAGGCCGAGGATCCCTCCTATGGCCAGCGATGCGGCGACGATAACCGGCGCCAATATCGGACCGATCCAAGGCACTGGCAACAGGAACAACAGGTCCCACGTGAACAGGGATTGAGGCCAGCCGCTCAGCAGGTTCAGGGAAGCATAGAACGTCAGGTCCCATACACCGAACGCAAGGGCAAAAGCCGCCAGCCAAATGTGAAATCTTCGCGCCACGGCGAGTGCAACGGCGGCGAGCATGATCAGCGTCGAGGCTTCGCGTGCCAGCTCGATTTTGGCGATCCGCTGGTACGCGCCAAGTTGGGAGAACTTCGTTAGCGGGAACAGATCCCCGGTAGGAAGCCCGGCGGCTGCGCGAATCGGTTCGCTGAGAGAGCGGAGGTACACCACCACCGCGGCCTCGAGATAACCGAAGGCGATTCCAAACAGAACCAGACTGACGATGTGACGCCTTATGGCGTTAGTGGGCGCCACCGCGCATCCCGCCCACACCCGCGGAGCCGACTGCGCCCGACGAGGCCGGGGCTGAATGCCCAACCGACATAGGCGCCGATGAGCCGGATGAGCCCGATGAGGATGACCCCGAGCCGATGGACAGTGGGGCCGAGTTGCCGGCGGAATAACCACCCATATTCGTCCCCGGATTCCAGGACACCGTCGGGCGGGGCGCGTAGACATACTCCACCGTCACTGGGCTGTAGAAGGCGTAACCGAACGGGCTGTTGTAAATACCGTGCGATGGAATGAAGGTGAACATGCCAAACCACGGATTCCAGGCCCACTGGCTCGTCCCTGAACTCGCGTAGCCGGACGACTTCGCCGCCACGATATTGGCCTGCGCGATATATTCGACGCGCCGCGCGCTCCAGCGGTAGAAGGCGTCGGTCTGCTTGGTATCGAATCCATGTGCTTCGAGAACCGCGCCGAGTTGAACTTCACGGCCGTGCTTGGCGATGATGGTCTGTGAACCCGAGGTCACGCGCGCCTCACCGTCGTATACACGGAGCCGGCCGGCGTCGGCATCGACCCGATACAGACCCTTCTTCAGCAAGGCGACCTGAGCATCGTGGAACTGAAGTGTAATCGCGTTGTCCTGAAGTAGCTCACCGACTTCAACCAGAGCCGACCCGGCCAGAATCTCGACCCGGGTATCGGCCAGCTTGTTCGAGATCATCCGGAATGAACTGTTCTCCGACAGGCGTAGAAACACACCGGGTGTAAGCAGAACCTCCGCCCGCCCGTCCTGAGCACCCAGCGTCTGGCCCGTCTTGACGTCCGGAAATTCAGCGAACTTGGGCGCCACGGTCTGGCCATCGAGCATCACCTGGCCTTCCACGTAGTGGATCACTCCGGAGTGCGCGGAAATCACGGATTGTCCCCACACAGAACCTGCTAAGACCACGGTAAACGCGAACAGAAGTTTTCCGGCCATAACGGGACTCCTTGGCTCCAATGATCCTCCTTTTCGGAAGGCGAGTCAATAGCCCTTTTGAATCCTATAACATTGAAAACGTGACACGTGTCGGGGTTATCGCGGTGCTGACGGCGGGGCGCTGCGTGATGGCGGCCACTCCGACCTTTTACCGAGACGTCCTTCCGATTCTTCAGACTCATTGCCAGGAGTGCCACCGGCCTGGCGAGATCGCTCCTATGGCGTTCGTCAGTTTTCGAGAAACGCGCCCCTGGGCGAAGGCCATCCGCGATGCAGTTCGCGCGAGCAAAATGCCGCCATGGTTCGCCGATCCCTGTTGTGGCAGGTTTGCGAACGACCGCTCGCTGAGCGCGGCTGAGATCGCGACCCTCGCCGCGTGGGCCGAATCCGGCGCCGCGAAAGGAGACGAGCGGGACGCGCCTCCGGTTCGGGCCTGGCCCACGGGCTGGAATCTTCCCTCCCCCGATACCATCCTGGAAATGCCCGCTTCTTTCGAGGTCCCATCCAAGGGCCCGGTCGAGTATCAGTACTTCGTGGTACCGACCGGCTTCCGTGAGGACCGCTGGGTGCAAGCCGTGGAGACGCGCCCGTCCAGCCGTGGAGTAGTACACCATGCGGTGGTCTATATTCGCGAGCCGGGTTCGACGTGGACGCACGGCGCGACCAAGTCCGACATCCTGACCGTGTACGCCCCGGGCGGATCGCCCGAGGTTTGGCTCCCGGGGATGGCGAAATTGATCAAGGCCGGTTCCGATCTCGTCCTGGAGATCCATTACACGCCCAACGGCAAGCGCACCACGGATCGAACTCGCGTAGCCGTGGTATTCGCAAAGACACCGCCCGAAAAACGCATCCTGACTTTGCAGATGGGCAACGATCATTTCGTAATCCCTCCCGGCGCGCGCGACCACCGGATTACGGTTTGGGGCACACTCCCCAATGACGCGCTGCTGCTCGGATTCTTCCCCCACATGCATCTGCGCGGCAGAGCTTTCGAGTACACGCGCATCCGCGACGACGGGCAGCCGGAGACCTTGCTCAAGGTTCCCAACTACGATTTCTACTGGCAACTCTCCTATCGCCTGGCGACTCCGCTTGAACTCAAGAAGGGCGCCAGGCTCGAATGGGTCGCCCAGTTCGACAATTCAGCCAACAATCCCCTCAATCCGGATCCAAAAGCGGAAGTGCGTTACGGCCAGCAAAGCTGGGAAGAAATGATGATCGGATTCTTCGACGTCGCCGTGGACGCGAGCGTAGACAAGAGCGCCTTCTTCAGGTAGCGCAGGCCCCGGCCTGCAATTGATTTTTTGACATCTTCTGAAGCGGAACCCCGCCCTGACGGGCAGGGCTTGCCGGGGTGTTGGGGATGCACGACAAGCCCCGCCCGTTAGGGCGGGGTCTGGAGTTTCTACATAATCTCAAGCGGCAGCGGCCCGAACCAAGTCAGAATCGGCGAT
>JBGPHB010000561.1:0-4451 GCA_041484155.1 Bryobacteraceae bacterium | reverse complement strand
GACCGCGATATCCATGTGTCCAAAGTCGATGCGCTTGAAGCGCTCGGTCACGGCCAGCACGTCTGAACTGGGGTGCCCCCCCATGTCATTGGGCCAGACTCGGTTGTTGAAGCCGGTGGTCTGGACCACGAATTCATCACCTTCCCATTTTCCGACGGAGTACCCCATCCAGGTCGGAGTGAACTCCTTGGGATCCTTAGGAAGTTCGCGTCCATCGGTGAAGACCTGACGCCGTAGATAATACATTTCGTAGAGGATCAGTGTCTTCTCCGGTGTGTACACGATCTCGAATGGATACGGCTCCGTATTGGCATGAGGCACCCCATTTGGCAGGCAACGAACCTTCGGGTCGTCTTTCATGTGGTTCTCCATGCGCGCGTCAAATTCCCGCTGAGCCGCGGGCAGCATCTTAGTAGGTTGAACGTTGCGCGCCAGGGGATTCGGCCTGGCTCCCTTAGGCTGCCAATTATCGCCGAGCCATACGCCCGACAGATTGGGCTTGCCATCCGGTAATCTCGGTACGGGCGCGGTGAGGTTCGCGGAGCCGTCCGCGTTGCGCGGCGTGCCCTTCTTCAGGTGGTCAAACCACTGTGCGGGGGCCGGGGCCGCGACGGTCCAGAAGATTGCCATCACGGCAGCTGCGGAAATTCTCATTCTCTTGGTCTCCTATCCCCCCGCGCAGGAAACGACCTTGCTCTGACAGCTCTTCTGCAAGATCGGGGCAGCCATCGCTGCCGCACCCAGCACCAGACCGACAACAATGAATCGCACCGAGACGCTCCTTGTATATCGATACTACTGCAAGAGCACGGCTGGTGCGCGTCCTGTCACCGGATTCTTGTAGTGGGACGGCGCCTCATTGATCTTTAGGATGGTAGCGCGAGCCCAGCCTTCCCGGTAACTGGCGGTCCAGGTGCGGTAGAGATTCATCGTCTTGAGCTTCCAACCTGTATCCTCTTTGACCGTTTCGTTCTCATAGACTCCCGCGGTCCAGGCGCCGTTTCCGCCGGAAGGCCCGCCGATCTGCAATAGACGCACTCGTATTTTCGCGTTTCTTCCGTCCGCGGCAACGTGGATTACCGGCTGCGTGATTTGATGCACGTCCGAAGCCCCATCCGCCCCGTAGCCATACGCGCTGGCGAGGTTTTCCGCGGCGTCGTAGGCTTTGGCCATTTCGATCTTGCGTTCAGCTTCGGCGAGCCTCTCTTCGAGCTCCGCGATCGTCCGGATTGCAGGCAAAACGACGGGCGGAGACTGTGGCGCGGTCACTGGATTCGGGAAATGGAACGGAATCATATAGAACTTGGGATAGATCTCGTAAACCTCCGTCGGCGGCCGATCGGGAGGAAAGTCCCGGCTCGGCCCCGGCGCGGGTTTCGCATCCTTGGCCCAACCCTTGTCGTAGTCGGTGATCAACCGGGGATAGTAGTGCAGCGACTTGATCTTCCAGACGCCGTCCTGCTTGATGAATTCGTTCTCAACGATGCCTTGGCCCAACTGAGCGCCCGACATGATCAATTCGACGCCGCGGGCTTTCGCCGTGCGCCCGTCCGGCGCCACGTGAACGATGGTTTGTAGCTGTAAATGATCGTTGACCTCGCCTTCGCGCAGTCCTTGAGGACCGAACTGATCCAGAGCGCGCCGAATACTGTCCTTGCCGGCGTACACGCCCTGCTGGCCCAGTTCCATGGTTGCGTCGCCGGCGAAGAGATCGGCTACCTGATCCCAGAGCTTGCGATCCACGTAGTAGCCGTAGATGTGCTGAAGATTGGTGACCTCGGCTTCGTCGTTCAGCCGCTCGACGCGTTGCGCGAGACCGGCGAAGCGGGCGTCGAGCGCGGCCAAGCTGGACGCCGGTCCGGTCTGGCTCACGATGTCCGACGTGGGTGTACCGGCGCGCGCCGCGTCATAGTGGATCGGAATCGCCACTCCCGCGTCCTTCCAACCATCGGCGCCGTAAGCCCCGGAAAATTTCGAGTAATAGTGCAGATCGCTGATTTTCCAGACGCCGTTTTCCTGGATGTATTCATTCTCGTAGACGCCGCCGGCCCACGTTGCATTGCCTCCAAAACTTCCCAGCATGGCCAGCACGCGCCAGCGCCCTTTCGCGCTCTTCCCGTCCGGCCCCAGGGTCACCACCGGCTGGAGCATGATGTGCGGATAAAGCCGGCCCTCATCCAACCCGAGCTTTCCTCTACCAACATCCTGAAAGAAGAGCTTGCGGATGGCTTCTTTGCCGAGCTTGCCGGCCGGATAGTACCCCACCCCATCCTCGGCGAAGAGATCCGCAAAGTCGTTCCAAAGGCCTAGTTCCGCATAGTGGCCGTAAGCGTTTTGCAGGCGCTTCACGGCGCGAATGGATTCCGCATTTCGCACGCCGGCCTCGAGCCGGTCGGTCCGCTGCTGAAGATCGGCGAGCTGTGCGTTGGCGCCCGTGATTCCAAGAGCAAGGCTCATTAGAATCCTGCCGCGAAGAGTCATGATCTCACCCAGTGTAGCTCCGCCAAACTGGGAGTTGCGCCCCAATGGCGAGCTGTGATCTGCTGTACGCGCTCGGAACTGCGTGGGTTTGCTTGGGGGCTGCAAAGCTCCGAACGCACTCCGCTTTGTCGGCAGCTACAATGGGCAGAGCTTAAGGCTCTCTTTTTCTCCAGATGCAGTAGATGGCGAGGACCATGCCAGCGGCGCTAGCCGCCGCTCCCCAAACGGACACCGCAAGTCTGGCCGCGCTGTTGGGCAGAAACGGGATGAACAAGAACGACGCGAGCGAGTAGACGCACACTATGAGGAACCCAAACACTCTGCGATTTCTGCCACGTTCCATATTTGCGGAACAATAGCACAGGGGCCCTTATGGTGCAACGAAGCGGAAAGACGTAGGTGGACCTTTTTGGTTGCGGGGGGTGGATTTGAACCACCGACCTTTGGGTTATGAGCCCAACGAGCTACCAGACTGCTCCACCCCGCACACCTATGGTAGCTTAGGCGGACGGGCCGGTCAAATTTTCGGGTTATCTTTTCGGGTTATCTGCGTCATCGGTCATCGGCGTGGGTGTCCGCCCAGAGCACATCCGTGCGCTATACTGAACCCTTGCGTTCAAAGAGGAGGAGTCACTAGAACCATGAGTTCCCAAAGCTTAGAGGCTTTGCTACAGACGGCCGGGAATCCGGCGGACATGCTTCGCAATTCGCAGATCGGAGCCTACGTGTATCCGGTGGTCCCCGCCGAATTTTCGAACTGGCGCGACGAACAACGCGCCTGGCGGGAGACTTGCGTTCTTTTCGACCAGTGTCACCACATGGTAGAGCAGTATGTAGAGGGACCCGACGCCCTCAAGTTGTTCTCCCATCTTGCGATCAATAGCTTTGCAAAGTTTCCGGTCAACAAAGCCAAACAATTCGTTCCGTGCAGCTACGATGGCTATGTGATCGGCGACGGGATTCTGTTTCATCTGGAAGAGAACAAACTCAATTTCGTCGGGCGTGCGCCGTCCGCGAGCTGGATTCAATTCCACGCCGAGAAGGGCGGATATAATGTTACGACCGTAAAAGACGACAGATCGCCCTCTCGTCCGGGCGGGAAGCCCGTCGTTCGCAAGAACTACCGCTACCAGATTCAAGGGCCGAATGCTCACAAGGTTATCCAAAAGCTGAACGGCGGGCCGGTTCCGGACATCAAGTTCTTCAGTATGGATGTCATCAACATCGCGGGACGAAAGGTTCGCGCCTTGCGTCATGGCATGGCTGGCGCTCCGGGATTGGAAATTTGGGGGCCGTACGCGGAAGCCGACGAAATCCGGGCCGCGATCATTGCAGCCGGTAAGGACTTTGGTCTCGTCCAAGTCGGCAATCGAGCCTACGCCACCAACACCCTTGAATCCGGGTGGATTCCGTCACCCCTACCCGCCGTTTATACAGGTGAGAAGATGAAGCCCTACCGTCAGTGGTTGCCGGCGGCGAGTTATGAAGGTACGGGTTCGATTGGCGGCAGTTTCTATTCCAATAACATTGAAGACTACTACCTGACGCCGTACGAGCTGGGCTACGGCCCGTTCGTCAAATTCGACCATGACTTCATCGGACGAGAAGCCCTTGAGAAAATCGCCGATAAACCACAACGGAGGAAAGTGACGCTCGCCTGGAACGCCGATGATGTCACCAAGGCCTTCCGATCCATGTTGGAGCCGGGCGCCGAACACTTCAAGTACATCGACTTCCCGCTATCGAATTACACGTCTGCGTCGTATGACAAGCTGTTGAACCGGGGAAAGACGGTCGGCGTCTCGATGTTCGCCGGCTACAGCTACAACGAGCGGTCGATGCTCTCGCTGGCGGTGGTTGATCCGGACATCAAGACCGGCAACGAGGTCACGCTCGTGTGGGGCGAAGAGGGTGGCGGTTCGAAAAAGACCACGGTTGAGCGCCACAAACAGATCGAAATCCGGGCGATT
>JBGPHB010000560.1:0-4452 GCA_041484155.1 Bryobacteraceae bacterium | reverse complement strand
GAATGCGCGCGCGTGCCAGACTCGCACCGGCACGTCTCCAAACGACTTCAGGAATCGAATTATTTGCAAGCCATTGAGGGCGGAGTCGATTCCAGTCACTCCAACTTCCTCCACGCCACGGTAGATGCGTTTCGTGTGACAGATTCCTACGTGGCGAAGGTTAAGAGCAGCCCGAATCTGCGAGCCAAGTACCATCTGCTCGACAAAGCTCCCCGTTTCACGGTGAAGAAAACGGATTACGGTTTGGTGATCGCGGTTCGCCGCAATGCCGAAGAAGATACCTACTACTGGCGCATGACGCAGTTTCTGCTGCCCAGTTATACGATCATTCCCTACCAGAAGGGCAACTCCATTCATGGGCACTGCTGGGTTCCCCGTGATGACGAAACATGTTGGGTCTGGACGTTCACCTGGAACCCCGATGCGCCCCTCTCTCAAGAGGACCGCGAGGCCATCGCCAACGAAACCTTTGTCCACGCGAACGTTGAACCCGTTACGCTCCGGCCTCTTCGTAATAAGTCCAATAACTACGGGATCGATCGTGAACTACAGCGCACCGCTACTATGACGGGGATTCACGGATTCGCCTCACAGGATCAGGCCATCCAGGAGAGTATGGGGGCAGTCGTGGACCGTACGCGGGAGCGACTGGGCACCAGTGACACCGCGATCATAGCCACGCGACGCCTCCTGCTACAGGAAATCCATGCCTTACAGCAGGGTAACGAGCCGCCCGCCGCGCATAATGGCGACGCCTATTGGGTTCGCTCGTACTCCCTCGTGTTGAACCGCCAAGTTGAATTTGATGTAGGCGCGCGAGAGTTTATGATCGCGGGGGTCTAAGGATGACCAACGAGGGGGCCGGCGAAGCCGAGCTGCGCCGGGAGATGGTCAAGGCTTGCAGGGTATTGGATGCGGCCAAAGCTGTTGGTGATGCCCAAAAGTATCGTGTCCCAGCCGGCGGTGATCACCGTTCACGCCCGCTCGAAAGGCCGGTCGCATTCTCAAATACTGTAGCGGCCATACAACTCTGAAGGACGAGGGCATAGTTCCGTGAGAAGATTTGACCATGGTACATCCCGGCCGTTTCCTGCTTGCCGGTGTCATGGGGTGGCCCGTGATGCATTCGCGCTCTCCTCTGCTGCATAACTACTGGTTCCAGCAGCATAACCTGGCTGGGACTTATGTGCCGCTCGCGATACAGCCGACGGGTCTCAAGGCGGCACTCCGCGCGCTATACCCGCTCGGATTCGCCGGTTGCAATCTGACACTCCCGCACAAGCAAGAGGCGATGAAGTGGGTCGATGAAGTCGACACTGTCTCGAAGAGCATAGGCGCGATCAGTTGTGTGATTGTCAGACCCGACGGGTCGCTCGCGGGCACCAACAACGATTGTTACGGTTTCATCCAGAGCATCAAAGAAGAGCAACCCGGCTGGCGCGCCGACGCTGGTCCCAGTGTCGTGATCGGGGCAGGCGGCGGCGCGCACGCCATTTGCTACGCCCTTGCGGAGGCGGGCGCGAAAGAGATCCGGCTCGTCAATCGCACCTTCGAGCGCGCGAAAAGGATCGCGGAAGATTTCGCGGGCCCGATAAAGGCTCTGCCTTGGGAACAACGCCACGAAGCTCTGGACGGCGCCGCGATGGTAGTCAACACCACGAGCCAGGGAATGCTCGGCCAGAGTGAGCTCGACGTCACATTTGACAAGCTGCCGGCTCGAGCCCTCGCAGTGGACATCATTTACATTCCCCTCGAAACACCGTTTCTCCGAGCGGCGCGCAAGCGAGGAAACCCCACCATCAACGGACTCAGCATGCTATTGCATCAAGGCCGGCCCGCGTGGCGGGCGTGGTTCGGTATCGAACCGGTTGTGACAGCTGAATTGAGAGCAGTGATGGAGAAAAGTATTACCTCAGCTTCGCGTGGAAATGATCCCAAGTCCGCTTAAAGAGATTCTCGTTCCACAGCTTCTCACGGCAGAGCGCTATCTCTTCCTCAGTGAACACATAGGGCTTGCCGATTTGCAGCGCCATGTATTGCCGGTAAGCGTTCTCTTCCATGTAGTTCGCGAGCACGAACGCCTCGACGATGTCCTTTCCGACTGTCACGGCGCCATGCGATTTCATCAATGCGGCCGGCCGGTTGCCGAGCGTGGCCGCGAGCCGGTCGGCTATCGGCCGATTGTTGATCGAGTTCGGCGTATCGAGCAACGGAACGGGATGTACAAGCGAACCCTGCGCGTACACCGGTTCATACTTCTGGCCGGCCATGGTAAGGAAGGTAGACCATTTCGGATGCGTGTGTACGATGGCTTTCACTTCGGTTCGTGCGAGGTAGATGCCGCAATGGAGGTGGCGCTCGAGCGGTGCCTTGTCGCGTCCATCAATCTGATTCGCTTCGATGTCTATCGTGCAAATATCATCCACTGTAAGCCGGCTGCGCTGGCACGAGCCGATGTTGATGAGGATGTGGCCGTCGTCGAGGCGGATGCTGCAGTGTCCATTATAGTCGATGATATCCGACTGCTCTAGCATTCGGATGCAATCGACCAGTTGCTGCTTCACTTCCGTTACTGACATCACTTTCCTCCGTTCACCAATTGACTTGGGCACGGATCTGGTTGCGCCATAATTCCCAGGCGCGCATCCCGGTTATCTGGTTGATGCCATCCGCGAGCCGCCCCTCCTCGGCGTCCAGCGCGGCTATGCCCGTACCGCTCGCTTGTGCCGCAAGTGCGACGGCCCAGTGCTGGATCCTTGCATTGACTTCCGTGTAGACGGCTCGAAATACCGCTGTCTGGAGCGTCGGCCCACACGCCACACTGCCATGCGCACGCATTAGCACGATGTTCTTGCTGCCCAGGACGGAAGCGAGTGCGACACCCCTTTCCTTGTTGCCGACGAGCATGTCCGTGGCGCCGAACTTCTCGCGTATATCGAACACCGGCACGCCCGCCGCAATAAAGGCGGCATTGTGGAACATCGCTTCGAAAGGCACCTGGACCAGTCCGAACGGAATGACCGATGGTGAATGGCTGTGCACAATGGATTGAATGTCTGGCCGCGCTTGGTAAATTTCGCCGTGGATAAAACGCTCGAGAAAACTGGAGCGGCCATTCGCGTTTACCGGATTGCTGTCCAAATCGTATTCGATCATGTCGTCGGGCGTAACCAACGCAGGCGCGACCGAGCGCGCCATCAAATAACGGCCGGGCGCCTCGGGATGACGCAGCGAAACGTGACCAGAGCCATCGACAACCCCGTGGGCCGCAAGTATGCGGCTCGCCGCGGCGAGATCCGCGATGAGAGAAGCGGCCACGGAACCGCCGGATTTATTCGACATGCGGATGATGATAACCTCATTTGCTCAAACTAGTCCACTACCTATTTTTACGACAAACAGTAGCTGACAGACTTGCTACAGCCGATCGGGCGCGGACTCCCGCGGCCTTTTTTCGTTGAAGCGAAGATAGCTGCTGAATGCAGATCGCAGGGGTCTAAGGATGACCAGCGAGGGGGCCGGAGAAGCCGAGCTGCGCCGGGAGATGGTCAAGGCTTGCAGGGTGTTGTATGCGGCCAAAGCTGTTGGCGATGGGCTTGGCGGGCACTTAAGCACCCGAATTGACGAAGAGCGAATTCTCATCAAGCCGCGCCCCGTGAGCTGGTGGAGGCTTGCGCCGGAATATCTGATTGTCATCGATTTCAAGGGTGCACGGGTGGATCGTCCTCGCGATCCGAGCGGCGTGCAGGAGTGGCCGATCCATGCGCGAGTATACGCCTCCCGTCCGGAGGTGCAGTGCGTCTTGCACGCCCACCCCGCGGCGTCGACCTTGATGGCTGCGCTGGGAATCGAAATCGAGCCGCTCGATCAGGATTGCGCTGCTTTAACAAACCACCTGCCGGTGCTGGACAACGGGGCCGTCAGTATCTCGACTCCCGCACGGGGAGATGCTGTAGCGGGAGCCTTGAGTATCATGGGATCCGTGCTTTTGAAGAATCACGGCATTGTGTTTGCAGGCAAGGGAATCGCGGAGGTGTGCGTAACCGCCCTGCGGATCGAAAAGGTGGCCGAAACTATGCTTCGCGCGGCCGCGCTCGCCAAGTTGCCGCTGCTTTCAGACGAGACGAGAGCCCGCATCCTGGAGGCTAGAAAGGGTGTGGAATCCAGCGGCATCTCTCAGGAGCGATGGCGCATGCTCCAGGATTACTACCTGGGAGCCTCGAATGACCGATAGAGAAGCCTCGATCGCTCCCCGGCCGCGCCCGCCCTAAAGCGCAGCACGCGATCGATTTCTCGCGTGGGCCACGGACGTGCGTTGGTACTGGCCGGCGGCGCTGCCGTTGGAGATCGTCACATTGAATGTTTTGGTATTGCTAAGTAGTTCACTTCAGAAGTTCGCCAACGTATAGGGGGATGGCGACCAACGCCTCCAATCACTCAAATCTACGGGTT
>JBGPHB010000559.1:0-4459 GCA_041484155.1 Bryobacteraceae bacterium | reverse complement strand
TTCTTCATCTCGTACGCGATGTCCACTTCAGTCACTGCGCTGGACGCGGTCAGGCTCACCCGGTATTGCAGGAATCGCGCCGCGGGCGAGGCTACCCGGCCGGCGTTCAGCTTCGCCCACGGGCTCCAGTTCTTCTGCGGACGGTCCAAATTTCCGCTGCGCGTTTCGAACGCGACCGATCCCACGCCTTCCTGGGTCAATCGCCCCCAGTAGGAAAAGGCGCCGGCATCGAAGACGTCGCTTTCCAGCGTGCCCGACGATTCCAGCTCGGGACCGATGGCGAGAATTTTCCCGATATTGCCCGTCACGGCATACAGCCGCCCGTCCGGACCGGTACAGAATCCGGTAACCTGCGTGGGCGCTACGTTGAGCAGCCGGGTATAGGAATGGTCGGAGTCGAGCCGGTAGATGGCCCCGCGGTTCCCCGAGCCAGCCAGCACGCGCCCGCGAGCGTCGAACGCCAGTGCGTAGACTAGGTCCTGCGCGTGACTCCACACCTTGCGCGCGTAGCCGTCCGGCTGAATCCTATAGATCTCGGAACCGCCGACGATGGCGGCAGTGACGTTCGTGAGCGTCAACGGTGAAGGAGTATTCGGGCGCGCTCCCCCCGTCAGGGTCGTTGTGTTCGGGGCGGCCTGCTGCGGTGCGAGTGGAGTCAGGGCGGGTGGCGCAGCCGGCGTCGCCACTGCCTGCTTGCTTCCAACGCCCGCTGCGTAAATGGTTCCATCCGCCGCCACTGCGACCGCGGTGATCTCTCGCTTTGAGGCTTGATGCAGCACGAACCCCTCGCCCGCCGGCGTGATTCGCAGGATCAGACCGCTGGGATCGGTGCCCACGATCAAATTGCCGTCGGCGTCGACGGCGAGCGATCGGGCGTGAGTCTCCTCGGTGCGGAAGAAAACGGAACCCACCCCGGACGCTGTCACGCGATGGATCTCACCCTGATCGCCGGTGGCGACGAAGAGATCGCCGGTCTTCGAGAACGCCAGCGCCCAGATATATTTGGTGTGCGGATCGTAAAACACCTCGGCCTTGCCGGCGGCATCCACGCGATACACTTTTCCGTCCGGCGTAGTGGCGGCATAGACCCGGTCCTGGCGGTCGATGGCAATCGCCTGGATCGCCAGGCCGTCGATCTCGGCGAGAGTCTTGGCTTTTCCTGATCCGTCGACCACAAACAACTTGGCCTTGGAGCCGGCCAACCCGCCGCCGCCGGCGTAGAGATTTCCCGTCGAGTCGCGCGCCACCGCCCAGAGGAACGTTACTGAAGGATCGAAGATTTCCTTGAGCGCCGGCGCCAGCGTGAGACGGCCGTCACTCGCCAGCGAAAGCCGGGTGAGGCTGCCTTTCTCGAAATCGGCCATCTCGGCTTCCTGCCAAGTCTTGGTCTCGACGGCGCGCAAGGCTCCCGTCGCGCACAGAACTGCCACGAAAACACGCGAAATTTGCATGAAAATCAGGCTACTTGACGGTGATTCTCAGCGAATAACTTCCGCTGACCACCTGGTCGAAGGGGATGGAGCGTTGCTCGGTCGCGCTCTCGATGGAGCCAACCAGCGCGCGGCTCGACGTGCGCTCCGTCTGCAACACATTGAGCACGGACGCGGGCAACGCCGGCAAGGTCTTGTCCTCGGTGTAGTAAGTCGGCCGGCCCTCCACCAACGACACGTAGAGTTGGTTGTTCCCGCGCTCCTGGTTGAGCAGGGAAACTGTTTCCGGGAGATCGATATAGCGGTTGCCGAGCACGGCGGCACGCTGCATCCGGTTCAGCGTATCGGCATCGCTGAACAGAATCCGGTGCTGGCCCTTGGGCATTCCAGCCGGAATCCTGACATTGACAGACTGCTCGATCCGCTCGCCCCGATAGGGCCGCAGGAAAACCTTGACCGGGATCTCGGTCCCCGCCTCGACTTCGCTCGACGGGGTCCAGGCGTTCTCGATGGTCGCGACCCGGCGCTCCGGCAGGAGGTCCACGGCCACGTCCACGCTCTTGAGTTTTGGAATCGCGACCGAATTGAGGAACAGACGGTTGAACGTATCTCCCCACCAGCCCGCCAGCACCATCGGCGGCGGCACGGGCAATTCGCTGGGAGCGAGCATGGTCGAGACGTGGATGTTCTTGGTCCCGTCCATGATCACATTTCCGCTCATGCGATAAGTGGTCTGGTCGGCGTACTCGTTCATCTGCTGGAGCGAATTGGACAGCGTGAGCATCATCAGGTACGGCGTCCACTTCTCGTGCACGAATACGTTGAAGTTGAGGTTCTTTTCTTTGAGCACGACATCGCCCATTCCCAGCGAACGCACCCGAACGTGCACCGGGATCGACGCGGCCTCAGCGCCGAGTTGGCCCATGATGCCGCTATTGCGGTCCTGGCGCAGCGCCCCCACGACTTCAGTGGCGTTGCCAAACTTGGTGGGCTGAAGCTGGGAGCTGAGGACCATCAAAATCTCACTCTTGGCCATCGGCATGTCCACCGGGCCAAGATTGAAGAAAGGATGACCGAAGGCCAGCACGCGCTTGCCATCGTTGTAGGTGACCGTCCCCATCCCGGTAGCCGACATATCGCCGGAGACGAGCACTCCGGAAACCGCGTCACCCGGATTGAGCGAATGCTCCCAGCCGGGCGCGGGTTTGGCGGTGAGGTTCCCCGCCGCGGCGCCACCCTGCACGGCCACGATGCCCATTTGCGAGAACAGCGGCTCGAACGCCCGCACCGTGCCTTCCGAAAAGCCCGAAAGCACCAGCGGCGTTTCGATCGGCGTCATGATCGGGAAGCGCTGCGGCAGCGAGCCCTGCGCTCCGGCCGAAACCAGGCGCGATAAAAGGTCGCCGGGAATCTCTGTTGCCGCCGCGCGTTCGGTAGGTGCTTTGCCCGGGGCACGTGCGTCGGCCGGACGCGACTTGTCGAAATCCGGAATCTCCAACATCAGCTCGATCGGCGTAATTCCGCAAATGGCGTCGGGCGAGAACACGCTCATCCGCAGCGCTACCGCGCCCACTAACTTGCCGTCGATGTACACGGGGCTGCCGCTCATACCGGCGGCGACATTCGTCGCTTTCGCCTTGCCGCCCATCTTGGCGAGGATCACATCCTGGCGCGGGCCCAACTGATTCTTCCAGACGCCGACGATCTCGATGGGAACCGCCTCGGGTTGCATTCCGGAGAACACGGTCCAAGCGGTGCCCTGCATGCCGGGCTTGATGTCTTTGAGACGGAAAATCTCAACCTTGCCTGCCTTGGGGGGAGTAAGCTCGTCCGCCGCCCGCGCCGGTCCGCCGCTGGTCAGGATGACAGCGATGGCGGCAACCACCAGCCACTTGTTCATGGAATGCAACGACCTTTCATTCCTATTATCCACCACTCCCGGCCACCACCTCGAGAGCCACGGGCGGAAGCTTGCGCCGGCCGACCTGCAATACCAGATGATGCGCGCCGGGGCCGATCTCCTCGGGCAGGCGAAAATTCACCTCAAAGCGCTGCGGGCGCGGGTCGGTGCAAAAGTACTCAATATCGGATACGGGATGGCCGTCGACCGACACATCGATCTCATGCGGGCGCGCGATTTCTTCCAGCACCATCTTCACGGACCGCGTTTCGATGCGCTTCCCGGAGGTCAGATTGACGCCATCGGTAATGGACCGGATGCGCGGCACCGATGGGCCCGGCGGAATCACGCGCAGCGTCGCGGGCGGGGAAATCCTGCGGCCCAGCCACTGAATCTCCACCGGCAGCAGGCCAGTGGCTTCCAGTTCCGGCAGGATCACGTTCACTTGCTGCAACCCGGCATTGTCCGGTGGCCCGATGTAACACACCGTGCCGAGGGAGCTACCGACGGTGACTTGCAGGTGATGCAGGCCGGCGGCGGGGGGCAGATTTTCCACCCAGATCGAGATAGACGCGAAGCGGCCGCGGCACGGCGCGACGGGCTCCGAGCTGTTGGCGTTGGTGATCCGGCGGATGCGGACGGGGGTCTCTTCCGCCGCGACCGGTTCGCTCTCCAGCGCCGCGTGCCAGCCCTGGGGCCGCTTGAGCCAACTGGTCCACAGATACTGCGTGGAGACGCCTTCCAGCGCCAGCACCTGAAAATCATGCATGCGGGCGAACTCCAGGATCTCGCTCGAGGAAAAACGCGCGCCGGCCCAGGTATCGAACGCCGCCTCCGCGCGCGGCAGCCCGTTGAATTGAAACCGCGCCAGACCGCCGGTCTTCAATACGCGATGCGTCTCGCGCAGGTACTCGAATACCACGTCGCGGCTGGGGATGTGCTGGAACACGGCGTAGGAGTATACGAAATCGAACGATTCGTCGGCAAACTGGGCAAGGCTCGCGCCGTTGGTGGCGTGCGGGTGCGCGTTGGGAACATCGTTCAGCTTGGTGCGCGCCAAAGCGATCATTTCGTCCGACACGTCGACCCCATGGATCTCCACGAAGTGACGGCTCATCGGGCGCATCAG
>JBGPHB010000558.1:0-4464 GCA_041484155.1 Bryobacteraceae bacterium | reverse complement strand
TCCAGCACCTCGCGCGTTTGACCGGGTTTCCCCATCGGCTCCACGACGCGTGTGAACCAAAGCCAATCGGCCCAGGCAATGTGCGCGAGTGTGCCCAGCAGGCTGCGGTGCGATATGCCCACGGGTTTCTCAAAATCCGCGTCCGGGACGGCGCGAACCGCCTCGACCAGCTTGCGCGAGGCCCAGGCGGAGTAGCGCAGGTGTAAACGCGTTTCCACTGAAGTCATTCTGGGATCTTACTCTTCCTGTATATTCTCTTCAACCGCGCAACTGTCCTATGGACAATCCAAAGGAACAGGAGTATCTTATATGCAATGTCCAAAGGAAGAGCCGCCGAGGCCAAGAGATCAGAGGTGCTGCAAGGCACTCTGGATTTGATGATTCTGAAAACGCTGGACGCGCTGGGGTCCTTGCACGGCTACGGAATCGCCCGCAGGATCGAGCAGGTGAGCGAGAAGGTTCTGGAGCTGAATGAGGGTACGGTGTATACGTCCCTGCTGCGCTTGCAGCAACAGGGCTGGATTTCCTGGAACTGGGGCGTCTCGGAAAACAGCCGCAGGGCCAAGTTTTACGCCATCACCAGGACCGGCCGCAGACAGCTTGCGCGGGAGACGGAGAACTGGACGCGCATTTCCGGAGTTATCGGGCGTGTACTCCAGCTTGCCGGCCGCGGCCAGTCTTGAGCCACCATGCGAACGTCCCGCCTCTCCACGCTCATCTCCCGCCTGCGAGGTTTGTCGCGCGGGCGGACCCACGACGACTTCTTCGATGAGGAGATCGAAGGTCACCTGCAACTGCTGGCGGAACGCTTTGTGCAACAGGGCATGACACGCGAGGAAGCGCAAAGAACGGCACGGCGCCAACTCGGAAACCTCGCGTTGCTGAAGGAACAGAGAGGCGATATGCGAACGATTTTATGGCTGGACCGGCTGGGTCAGGATCTGCGTTATGCCGCGCGCACGGTCCGGCGAAGTCCAGGGTTCACCCTGGTCGCGGTGCTGATACTCGCGTTAGGGATGGGGGTGAACACGGCCATCTTCTCGGCGGTCGATTCGATGTTGCTCCATCCTCTTCCGTACGCGGACCCGGAGCGCCTGGTGATGGTGTGGGAGGACTCCAGCTTTTACGGATTCCCGCACAATACTCCCGCGCCGGGCAATTTCTCGGACTGGAAGGCGCGCAACCACGTTTTTACGGATATGGCGGCCACGCGAGGCCGCTCTGCCAACCTGACCGCGGACGGCCCCCCGGAACAGTTGCTCGGCCGCGCCGTCACATCAAATTTCTTTTCCGTTCTCGGCGTCCACCCGGCGCTCGGCCGCACCTTCACCGAACAAGAGGACCGAACCAACGCTCCCGTGGCCGTGATCAGTCACGGATTGTGGCTGCGAAGATATCTCGGTAATCCGGGTGTGATCGGCAATCCGATCCTCTTGGACGGAAACAAAGTAACTGTCATTGGGGTCATGCCGCCCCAGTTCGCTTTTCGCTTCCGCGACCTGGACTTCTGGGTTCCTATCGCCATGCCGCCGGCCATGCTCGCGAACCATGGCAGCCACTTTCTAAACGTAGTCGCGCGGCTCAGGCCGGGTGTCACAATCGAGCGCGCCCGCGAAGACATGCGAGCCGTGGCCGCCGAAATGAGCCGGCAGTATCGCGAAAACGAGAACGTCGGCGCGGAGGTTGTCCCGATCAAGGAGGAATTCCTGGGCAACACCCGCATCGGACTCCCGGTGCTGATGACCGCCGCCGGATGCATCCTGCTCATCGCCTGCGCCAATCTGGCGAGTCTGCTGCTCGCGCGCGCCGCGGCCCGGCAGCGCGAGATCTCGGTGCGCGCGGCTCTCGGAGCGGGCCGCTGGAGGCTGGTGCGGCAGTTGCTCACGGAGGGAATCGCGCTGTCCGTGCTCGGAGGAGTATTGGCCCTCATTACGGCTCCCGTGGCGATCGGGCTGGTGGCGAAGCTGGTCCCTAATACGATGCCGAGTACGGCCGATCCGCAGCTCAGCGCCCGGCTGCTGCTGTTCTCCCTGGCGCTTTCTCTGGTCACCGGCGTGGTGTTCAGCCTGATTCCCGCGATGCATGCCGCGCGGAGTTCCTTGAGCGATGCACTCAAGCAGAGCGGCCGCGGCGGGATCGGCGCCCGCGGAAATCGACTGCGTGACGCGCTGGTGGTGGTGGAAGTCAGCACCGCCCTGGTTCTCCTGGTGGGTGCAGGCCTGATGTTGCGGACCCTGACGCGACTCGGCGCGGTGGACATCGGGTTCCGGCCCGATCACCTGTTCATTGCCCAAACTCTTCCACCCGTGAAAAAGTATCCGACGGCCGCAGCCCGGCAGGCCTTCGCCGAGCGCATCCTGGAGGGCATTCGAGCTCTACCGGGCGTCGAAAGCGCCGCGTACATATCGACGCTGCCGTTTAACAGTCTGGGCAACACGCGTGGATTCCAAATCGAGGGCCTTCCAGTTGACCCAAATGCCCCCACGGCGCTATACCGTGTGGGCAGCAGCGACTACCTTCAAACCATCGGCGCGCGGCTCCTCGAAGGACGATTCTTCGATCGCAGCGATGGTCCGGAAGCACCCCTCGTCTTGGTAGTCAATCAAACCTTGGCACGCAGGTTCTGGCCCGGCGAGAGCGCGCTCGGACATCGGATCACAATCAGCACGCGCACTCCGGTGTGGCGCACAATCGCCGGCGTGGTGGCGGATCTGCGCGAGCGGGGCTACGAACTCGAAGCGCTGCCCGGAGTCTATCAGCCGTTGGTTCAGACGACCGCGGATGACTTCGCTCCCGGGCTGTTGGTGCGCGTGAAGGAGGATCCCGCAAGCATCACGTCCGCAGTGAGAAAAGTCGTCGCGAGCGTTGACCCGGAGCAGCCCGTCTCCGCGACCGGGACAATGGAGAACCTCATCGAGGTTACGATCGCAGATCGCAGGAAGCTGCTCATCTTGCTTTCCGCCTTCGCAGGTCTGGCGTTGCTGTTGGCTTCGATTGGACTCTATGGCGTCCTGTCTTACGCCATCACCCAGCGAAGCCGCGAGATCGGGCTGCGGATGGCTCTGGGCGCCAGTCGTAGCGGTGTCGTGGGGATGGTCGTGTACCGGGGCATGGTTCTGGCGGGGTGTGGTCTCGCGATCGGATTAGGAGTTGCCTGGGCCGCAACGCGGCTGATGAAGAATCTGTTGTACGGGATCGGCGCCACGGATTCAGTGACGTTTACGGGCGTGGCTTTGCTGTTGGCCGTAGTGGGACTGGCCGCTTGCTGGATTCCAGCGCGGCGCGCGTCCCGGCTGGATCCGATTGTGGTTTTGCGGGAAGAGTGAACCTCCGGTCACATCACACGACTCAGCGCCGTGGACGCTAACTCGGCGCCCTCCACGAGCGACCGCAGTTTCGCCCAGGCAATCTGAGGATGTGTCCGGCCTCCGAACCCGCAATCCGCTCCCGCGATCACATTTTCTTTCCCCAGCAGCCTGGCGAATCTCAGGATGCGTTGCGACACAAGTTCCGGATGTTCCACGACATCCGTCGAATGGGTGATTACACCCGGGATCAGTATTTTCCCCTCGGGCAGCTTGGCCGTTTCCCACACAGCATATTCGTGCTCGTGCCGCGCGTTCGCCCCCTCAATCAGGTAAGCCTGAGCTTTCACCGAGAGCAGAACACTGACCAGGTGCTTCAGCTCAAGATCGTACGCATGAGGTCCATGCCAGCTCCCCCAACAAAAGTGATACCGGACTCGATCCTCTGGAATGCCCCGCAGGGCGTGGTTCAACGCCTCCACCCGGAGTTGGCAGCGGCGCGTGAAAGCTTCGAGGCCCATGCTGATGCCGATGCGGTCCCACAGCGCGGGCAGCCACGCGTCGTCGACTTGTAAGATGACGCCCGCATCGACAATCGCCAGGTACTCTTCTCGGAGCGAATCGGCCAACGCGTAAAGAAAGTCTTCTTCTCGCGAATAGTATTCGTTCGACCGATAGACTTCCAGGCTCGCTGGCGCGGTGCTGGTCAGAAATAGCTCAACCCCTGAATCCACGGCGGATTCCGCGGCAGATTTGAGGAGGCCAATCTCGCGTTGCAAAGCATCCTGTCCTCCATACTTGATGGGGCCCGTGCAGACATAGTGGTTCCGTACCGTCTTGATTTGATCGCCGGGCTGGAAAAACAGCGTTCCCCGCTCGGAGGCCCACTTGTAAAAGTCAGCGAACTGCTCCCGGTCCTTGCCGAGCGTCACCAGGGGCGGGCCTTTGTGCTGCCCTTTCGTGAATCCCAGAAAACGTTCGTCCGCGAACGACAGCCAATCGCCCCCTTTCGTGCATTCCCCTTCGTTGATGATGTCGAGGCCGATCTCACGTTGGCGTTCGACGATCTGTCGCACCGCATCTTCTCCCATTAAGCCTTCTGGCGATGGCAGACTTCCGACGTGCGTTGTCAGGACCTTGTGTGTGCTGCGTTGCATCG
>JBGPHB010000557.1:0-4467 GCA_041484155.1 Bryobacteraceae bacterium | reverse complement strand
TTCGGGACTCACCACAGTTTTGTTTTCCTGTTATTGAGGGCGGCGGAATTGGCCGTCCAGTTTGTCAGTGATTTCGGCCAGGCGCATGTCCACGTGATTCATCCGCTGTTCGTGGAGAGCAAGACCGTCTGCCTGCATTTTCTGCACTTCGGCTTGGCGCCGCTGGATCTCGACCATGACAACCAACGTGTCCTGAAGCTGGCCGATTGCGTGCTCAAAGTTCATCTGAAGCCAGTATAACCGTACAATCGAAGCATGCGGGAACCGGTCACCGCGCACCCCTCGGAGCTCGATTCCATCCCCGACCAGCCTGCGGTGTTCCTGCTGTGGGCGAGCGAGGGGAAACCGTATCTGGCGCGCACCGCCCTGCTGCGGCGCAGGCTGAAGCGATTGATCTCGGAGCGCTCCCGGGTCTCGCACGTCCTCAATCTGCGGGGAGTCGCCGAACGGATCGAGTACTGGCCCGCCGGGTCGCAGCTCGAATCGGCGCTGGTGCATCTTGAATTGGCCCGGCGCTATTTTCCGGAAGACTGGCCGCGCCTGACGCGCTTGCGTCCACCGGCGTTCGTCCGGCTGACGCTCGACAACCCCTTTCCCCGAACGCTCATCACAACTCGCCTCGGCAAAGGTCTGTTTTATGGACCTTTCGCCAGCCGCGCCGCTGCTGAACACTTTGAAACCGGTCTGCTCGATCTGTTTCAGATCCGCCGCTGCGAGGAGAATCTCGCGCCATCACCCGAGCACCCTGGCTGCATTTACGGCGAGATGAACCGATGCCTGCGTCCGTGCCAGCAGGTGGTCTCGATCGACGAGTATCGAAGTGAAGCCGGGCGCGTCGAGCAGTTCCTGGTGACGGGAGGTGCGTCGCTGCTGGAAACCTCGGAGGCGGCACGCGAGCGCGCCAGCGCCGACGCGCAGTTTGAGGAAGCCGAGCGCTTGCACCAGCGCGTGACTCGCATAGTTGAAGTCCAGGGGCTCATTGGGCCGCTCGCAAGTTCGCTCGATCGCCTGGCTGGCGTCGCGGTTTCGCCGTCAGCCAACCCCGAAGCCGTAGACTTGTGGTTCGTCCTGGGCGGATGCTGGCAGGAGCCGCGAAGACTTTCCCTCTCCGAGACTTCGGGCGCCGGGCAATCCATGGATCGCCGCCTGCGGGAGATGGTGGCCGGCATCGAGCCTAACGGCGCCGCCCCAACATGGGAACATCTGGCGATCCTGGTCCGCTGGCAAGGATCGAGCTGGCGCGACGGCGAGTGGCTCGGCTTCGATTCATTAGAAAAGATCCCGTACCGCAAGCTGGTGAACGCCATCGGGCGAGTCGCGGCACGTACACTAAAGGCGAGCCGATGAAGACGCTCCGCGAGCGGTTTCAATTCCTGAAAGACGCGTGGTCACGGGCCTTGCGGCAGCGCATCACACGCGCAGGGTGGGCCTTTACGGCGACGCTGCTGGTGGTGGGACTGGCGGCAGTGCTTTCGGCGAACAACCTGCTGTTCCTGATCCTGGCGGCGATGCTTTCGACGTTGTTGATCTCGGGATTCATCAGCCGCTTGGGGCTCGCCGGGCTGGAACTGGACCTGGTGCTGCCGGAGCACATATCGGCGCGGCGCAAGGTGCGCGCTGGCATCCGCCTCAGGAACATGAAGCCCTGGATCCCTTCGTTCAGCATCCACCTGGCCGGCGTGGCCGAGAGCGGCCTGGACGCGATCCTCTATTTCCCGGTGATTCCGGGAGGGGCCACGCTGGAAGAATCGGTGGAACTGTACTTCCCTAAACGGGGCACGCAACGCGAGCGGAGCTTTCAGTTTTCGACACGCTTTCCGTTCGGGTTCGCGGAGCGCCGCGAACTGGTGACGGCGCGGCGCGACATCCTGGTCTATCCCTGCCTGGATCCGCGGCCTGGATTCGAGGCGCTTCTGGCGTCCGTGAGCGGTGAGATGGAAGCATTACAGCGCGGCCGAGGTCACGATTTCTATCGAATTCGCCCTTATGAGGCTCTGGAGAGCGCGCGCCACGTGGATTGGAAGGCGACGGCCCATACCGGCAATCTGCAAGTGCGCGAGTTCGCCCGCGATCAGGACCGCCGGGTGGTGATCTATTTCGATCTGGATGTCCCTTTTGAAGCGGACGCATGGTTCGAGTCCGCCGTGGACTGCTCGGCGTTCCTGGCGTTTCGCCTGGCCGAGCGCGACGCACACGTGCGGTTTCGGACCCAGGAGCTCGATGTAACCTTGCCCGAGGAGGGCGACATCTATACTATTCTCAAGTATCTGGCTTTGGTATCTCCCATGAGAGGAAAGCCGCCTGGGGGTCCCGATGATCCAAACAGTTTTCAAATTGTCTTCACAACGAACCCGCAGCGCATGGCAGCGCTCGGCTGGGGCGAGGGTGAGAGCCATGGTACTCGTCTGCTCGGTGTGGATGCTTTCGCCGGCAGTCTATGAAAATAGTGCTTCGGCTCAAGTGACTGCCGCGATTTCCGGAAGAGTGCAGGACGCCACAGGCGCAGCCGTGGGGGGCGCGACCGTTACGGTGAAGAGCCTGGAGACCGGGGCTGCGCGCGCTGTGACCACGGACGATGCCGGCAACTTCAGAGTCCTGTCTCTGTCAGTGGGGCCGCAAGAGGTAAAGGCCGAGAAGACCGGGTTTAAGACTGCGGTTCGAGTGGGGATTAATCTAGCGGTCGGCCAGGAAGCGGTGGCGAACCTACAACTCGAAGTGGGTGAACTCATCCAGCAGGTGACCATTTCGGCGGATGCTCCGCTGATCAATATCACGACAGCCCGCGTTTCGGGACTCGTGGGGGAGCGCGAGGTGAAAGACTTGCCGCTCAATGGCCGCAGCTTCGATAACCTCATTACCCTGAACCCAGGGGCGATTAATTATGGTTTGAAGAGTGCAAATACCAGCACGAGCAATGGAAATACTTTCTCAGTGGCGGGACGGCGGCCCCTGGAGAACCTGGTCTTACTCAATGGAGTTGAGTATACGGGAACCAGCCAGCTCGCCATCACACCTGGCGGCGTCAGCGGGGATCTGCTGGGAATCGATGCCGTCAGGGAATTCAACGTGCTGACGGACTCCTACAACGCCGAATACGGGAAGCGGGCCGGCGCGCAAGTCAGCGTCGTAACTCAGTCCGGGAGCAACGCGGTTCACGGATCGCTTTTTGAGTTTCTCCGCAACAGCGCGCTGGACGAACCGGGCCTGTTTGACCAGGGAACCGTTCCTCCATTCCGCAGGAATCAATTCGGAGGGTCATTGGGCGGACCTCTCAAGAAAGATCGGCTATTCTTGTTCGGCAATTACGAGGGGTTTCGGCAGAGCCTGGCGGTCAGTAATGTCAGCATTGTTCCAGACGAACAGGCGCGCCTGGGTCTTTTACCGAATGCCTCTGGCGCTTATACACCGGTTGCGAATCTCAACCAGGCCATGTTGAAGTATCTGGCTCTGTGGCCCGATCCGAACGGTCCGGAGTTGCTGGTGGGCGGGCTACCGACTGGGACGAAAAAGGCTTTCTACAATCCCAAGAACACGATTCGCGAAGACTTTGGGACGGTCCGGGCGGATTACAATCTGCGGGAGCGGGATTCACTCTCGGCAACTTATACGGTGGACGACGGAACCAGTCTGATACCTTTGGCGGACCCATTATTTGGATCGGGCCTCCAGCTTCGCAACCAAGTGGCCAGCTTGCAGGAATCGCACGTCATCTCACCGCGAATCCTCAACACGTTTCGCGCGGGGTTTAGCCGTGCAGGGTTTAACTATGATTCGTTTCTCCTGTCGCCGTTTGCTCCCAACCTCGCGTTTGTAACCGGGCTTGGGCCGGGAGGCGTGGTGATCGGAGGCGGCGTTACCACCACCGGCGCTGCCGCCATCACATCGGCGGGTCCCAACAACGCCGCCAACGTGTGGAATCGCAGGAATCTCTTCAGTTTTACGGATACTGTTTCGATCAGCAAGGGAATCCACCAAATCAGCGCAGGGGTCTGGCTTCAGCGGCTCCAGGACAATGAAAACACCGCTTCGCGCCAGTTGGGGCAAGCGACCTTTGCCAGCTTAACCACGTTTCTGCAAGGCACGCTGACGAATTTTCAAGTGGTCCCGACCGCTTCCGAACTGGGTTGGAGGAGCTTGTTCGGGGCCTGGTACGTCGACGACACGATCCGGCTGCGGCGGAATCTCACGCTTCAGGCCGGCATCCGGCACGAATTCACCACCGGCTGGAACGAAGTATCGGGACGAGCGGCCAATTACATCCCCGACGCGAATGGAATCCTGCTGACCGCTCCGCGGGTGGGTAACTCGGCGTTCACGGAAAATAACGCGAAGCGGTTGTTCGGCCCCAGGGTGGCTTTGGCATGGGATCCTTTTGGAAATGGGAATACCGCGGTCCGCGCCGGATTCGGGGTTTACTACACCCTCATAGACGATCTCTCTTTCCTGCTGAACTCGCTTCCTCCTTAT
>JBGPHB010000556.1:0-4473 GCA_041484155.1 Bryobacteraceae bacterium | reverse complement strand
CGCATGGAAATTTATATCTTGAGACACGGCGCCGCGGAAGAGGCGCATGGCGGCATGAAGGACGCCGACCGCGCGCTGACCGCCGAAGGCGCGAAGAAACTGCAATCCGTCCTGCGGCGCGCGCGGGCGGTGGATGTACAGCCGTCGATTATTGTCACGAGCCCGTATCGCCGCGCGCGAGAGACAGCGCAAGTCGCATCGGAGATTTTGCCTGGTAACCCGAGGCTGGTGGAGAGCCGTGCGCTGACACCGGAATCTACTCCGGAAGCCGTCTGGGATGCGATCCGCGCCCACAAGGGCGAACAGCGGGTCATGCTGGTCGGGCACGAACCGCTTCTGAGCTCGGTTTATGCATGTCTTCTGGGCGCGCCATCGGTTCAGATTGACGTGAAAAAGGGGAGCTTGGGGCGAATCGACGTGGACCGGTTTATTGGGCAACCCCGCGGCGTGCTGCGGTGGCTGATTTATCCGAAGCTGGCCGGCGATTCCGTTTAGGATCGGTGGTGCAGGTGGTTTCGCCTGTATCCTTTGATTTTGGCGCCGCTTCCCGGCAGGCGATGCGGTTGAGCCGCATTCTGGTCGACTACTACTCATGTTCTCCGTCGTCCTGGATACGAACGTGATCGTCTCGGCGCTTCGGTCGCGGCGTGGAGCTTCCTTCGCCATCGTGCGCCGGTTCGGTCAGGGTTGGGTACCTTTGCTCTCCGTGCCGCTCGTCCTCGAATACGAGGCTATCGGGAAACGGGAAGCTCAACGTCTTAACATCCCTGAAAGTACTGTCGAGGCGATCATTCGTGCCTTCTGCTATTCCGGCCGCGAGACCGATATTCACTTTCGGCTGCGGCCGTTCCTTCCGGACCCCGGTGACGAGTTCATTCTTGAACTCGCGGTTGCGGGCCGAGCGGACGCCATTGTCACGCATAATGTCCGGCACTTCGTGGGCGCGGAAAGGTTTGGAATTCAGGTGCTGACACCGCGCGAGTTTTTGAGGACAATAGAGGAAGAAGCGAGATGAGCAAGAGCATCGCCGTACCCGAGGATTTGTACAACAAGGCCGTTGAGCTAGCTGCCAGGGACCAAGTGTCGGTCGAAGAATTCGTGTCATCTGTTCTGGCAGATCGACTGGCCAGCCGCGAGTATATCGAGGCGTGCGCCAAGCTCTTCAACAGGAACGAGTTCGAGCAAGCCTTAAACGAAATTCCGGATGTGGAGCCGGAAGGCCACGATCGTCTCTAAGCGCACACTTCGATTGAAGAGCGATGCCCGTGCTTTGGATGTGACCCTGCGCCTCGGCGTCAGCCCACCTCCGACTCGCCCCGCATTAGAAACGAACCATTCGTTCAGGCTCAGCCCGCATTGGAGAATTTTAAAGTTCGCGGCGAAGCCGCGCTGTGGAACAATATAAAGAATGTGGTTGTTGATTGCTTTGTTGAGCTCGATCCCAGTTGAATGCGCACAAAAACCGAATAGTCGCGAGATCCTTACGATACCAGCCCCTGCATTTGATCACCGGATCGCTTACGGCAGCGATGCGAATCAATTTGGTGAGCTGCGTCTGCCAAAGGGAGCTGGACCGCATCCCGTGGTGACCGTGATTCACGGCGGATTCTGGCGTGCTGCGAATGATCTCGGCCGCACGGGACACATGAGCGCGGCCCTAACTTCACGCGGGTTTGCCTCTTGGAACATTGAGTACAGGCGCATCGGGCAACGGGGAGGCGGCTGGCCGGGGACGATGGAAGATGCTGGGGCGGCAGTGGATCATTTGCGCAGGATTGCGGTGGAATACAAGCTCGACTTGCGGTGTGTGGTTGTGGCGGGGCATTCGGCGGGCGGGCACCTGGCGCTGTGGTTGGCGACGCGTAAGGGCGCGGATGTGAAGGTGGCGGTGGCAGTAGCACTCGCCGGCGTGAGCGATTTGCGAGATGCCTGGAAACGGCTGGGCAACGGAATCATACGCGAACTGCTGGGCGGAGGACCGGAGGAGTTCGCGGAACGATTCCGTGCTGCGTCACCAGTTGAGCGATTACCAGCCGGAGTTCCACTGCGACTAATTCACGGCGACAAGGACGATATCGTACCGGTGGAGATGTCTGAAGAGTTTGCGCGCTGCAAGACGGATGCAATTCAGCAAGAGTGAGATCGATTAATTCTCATAACCGAGGAATTATGCACAAGCCGGCGATCTCGCAGGGCCTCTGCCTGGCGCTACTTGCGGCCGCGACGGCGCAAGCGCAGACCGTAGCGGCGGGCGCCCGCGCCGTCGTCAGCAGCGAAAAGCTTCCGGTCTACGCGTCGATGTCGGAAACCGCGGAGGTCAAAGTCACCCTGGCCAAGGGCGATGCGGTGATCATCGGCCTGGTTCTGTTTGGCGACGACATTACCTGGTGCGCGATCTCAAGAGCCGGCCAGACCAGACGCCTCGGTTTCGCTTCATGCGAATTTCTGGAACCGGATCGTGGCCCAACCGCGCCGGCGGGAGAGGCGGCCGCGCCGAAGCCCCCTCCGGCCGCGCAATCGAAACCCAAGCCCGTCACGATCCGCGAAGTCGAGCAGGCGCCGGTCACCGTCCGGGAAGTGCCTTCACCCACTCCGGCGCCGGTGGCAATACCCGTACCTGCTCCGGCCGAACCGCTTGCCGCAGTTGCGCCAGTTTCCGATCCTGCGCCTGCACTCGCCGCGCCGACTCCGGCCCCAGCGCCGGCGCCTGTCCGCGAACCCGATCCCGCCCCCGTCGGTCAAAGTGATTTCGTCGAGATCCTGCTCGACAGCTCCGGACTGCGCTCGTCCCTGGCCAACTACACTCGAGGCACCCGTCTGCCCGCGTTCCTCGACAAAGGCAGACTGGCCGAAATCGAGTTGCCGACTCTCCAGCGCGTGCTCACCCGCTGGTTTCAACCGGAAGCCTTCTATGCGGCCATCGGCGGCCAGGTGCGCAAGAATTATTCTCCCGGCCGGTTACCCGAGGTCGTCCGATGGCTTCGTTCTCCGGTCACAACCAAGCTCGCTTCCCTCGAACGCCGAGCCTTCTCACCCGATGCGCGCGAAGAATTGGTCGCGTTCGCGGACGGCCTCCGTGCCTCGCCCCCTTCACAGCCGCGCCTGGTGCTCATCCATCGGCTTTACGAGCTGCTCGGAACGTGCGACATGGAAGTCGAGGCCACCATCGCGCTGGTGCATACGGTGGCGCAAGCCATCGGCCCCGTGTTACCCAAGGAAATGCGTTACAGCGCGACGGAGCTAGACCGCGCGCTGGGCGCCGTCAAATCGCGCTACCGCTCCATCATGAGGAACGCGCGCATCGTTCACTACCTCTTCGCCTACCAGCCGGCGTCCGATGAAGAACTCGAAGAATACGTCAATTTTCTGGAGTCCGCTAACGGACGATGGCTGATTTCCCTGATAGACAGGGGATTTTTGGATGCGACTGAGTCAATTTCCCAGGGTTTGCGGACCGAAATACCTCGTAATGTCAAGCCAAAGCGTCGTTTGCCGGCTGAAACTACGGCGAAAGACTTATTGCCTTGATGAATCAATCCTGGTGTACTTACAACGATTGATTCAATAATGAAGAAGAACCTTGTTCCCTTATTGGGCATCGCGTTCGTGGTGGCCATCGTCTCGACCGGCATTTTCTACGGGCTGTTTGTGGGACGGCTCAAGAGCGCCTCGGCGCCCGGCCCGTCGATTGTCGTCGCCGCGCGCAGTTTGGATCGGGGCGCCGCGTTGCAGGCCGCGGACGTAAAGCTGACGCCCTGGGGTGGCGCCGAGATACCGCAAGGGGCTCTCACCACGCTGAGCCAGGTGGATGGCTTGATACTGGTTTCGTCCTTGCAAGAGAATGAGCCGGTCCTGCCGTCTCGCGTGGCGTCGCTTACATCCGGCGCTGGAGCGGGGCTTGGCATCGCGCCGGGCATGCGCGCCGTATCCATCCATGCCACCGATTCCAGCGGAATCGTCAGCATCCTTCGACCGGGCCATAAGGTCGATGTGCAGTTGGTCCTGACCCAGTCCTCGTCGCTGCCGGAGTTACGCACCATTCTGCAGAATATCGAAGTGCTCTCGGTGAGCCCACAGACCGAGAACCGCACCAACCCGGTGGTTACCCTTCTAATTAGTCCGGATGGCGCCGACATGGCCGGGCTGGGCGATTCCGCCGCGCACCTGCGCCTCTTGTTGCGCAATCCGCTGGACGGCGCCCAATCCGATCTCCGCCGCGTCACGCTGCCCTCCCTGCTGCAGACGCCGGCGGCGCCGGCCGGAAAGGCGAACCGGAAATAGATGATTGGATTCGCGCTGGTCGTGTTCATCTCGAGCTTCTTGCTGGCGGCGGCCGCGGTGCTGATCGCCACCAGGGTATTCGAACGGAACCAACAGGCCGCCGGAGGACCTTCGCAAGCCGCGGATTTCGACGACTCGCCCACGATCCTCAAGTTGGAGGAGCTCAGCTCCATCACGCCTTGGGACAACCTG
>JBGPHB010000555.1:0-4473 GCA_041484155.1 Bryobacteraceae bacterium | reverse complement strand
TTCAACGACGACTCGGCCCGATCGAAGGCCGCCTGCAGTTCGGCCGGCAGCGCATGCTTGGCCAAAGTTTCCCGTAGCGCCTCCGGGCCATGAAAGAGGTCGGGCATGCTTAAACCATAACGCTCAAGTAACGCTTGAGGTTTAGCTTCGACGATAGTCGCGGAAAAACGGGGAAGGATGGGCGTAGCCCGCCCCAGCAAGGCCTGGTAAACCACCGCCCCCTGGCCGAAATACGCGATTTCCGCCGCCCCTCCCACGTAAGCCAGCGTAGGCAACAGGTAGTCCTGCACCACTGGCCGCAATAGCGCGTTGGGCGAGACTTCCGCGGCCCGGTCACTCAACTCACCGAATTCCGAATCTTTGCGGCGAAGCGCGACCCGCTCGCCATTTTCGAGCAGGAAGAAGAACGACGTCTTTTCTTCCAGGTGTACCTGCGCGTGATAGCCGGCGGACTCCAACTCGCGATTGCGCTCGAGCAGGCGAGCCTTGAGTTCGGGAGCGCCGGCCAGCGCTTTGGCGACGAGGGGCGCGCTGATCCTGCGCACCGCCGGATCCAGGGGATCCAGGAACAAGAGGCCTAGCTTCCCGAGCAATTTCGCGAGCAGCGCGCGGAACCCCGCGCCCATGGTGATTCCGGGTGGGTAGGCGGCGGCCACGGCGGCCAGTACTTCTTCGGCATGCGGAAATCCGTCGAGAGAGCGGCTCAATTCGTCAGTCGGCGGGCGGTCCAGCACGATGCCTCCGACCGGCCGCTGCCGTCCGCTCGGCATTTCGACGTTCAGCGCCAGGGGCTGGCGTGCGCGGTCGAACGTCCAGACGTGATTCACTTCGGCAAAGTCGTGATCTTCCGTGGCGAGCCAAAACACCGGGACGGCTGGAATCCCACGATCGCGAAGCGTGTGTGCCAGACGCGCCGCTGTTAAAGCCTTGTAGATGGTGTACGCGGGACCCGAGAACAGACCGACTTGCTGGCCGGTGACTACCGCGACCGTGCCGGGCCGCGCCAGCAAGTCCAGTGATTCGCTCGGCCCGTTCTGCGCAGCCAGGGCCTGGACCATGGCGGCGCGGCGATCGTCAGGATAGTCGACCTGGCGAACGGCGGCGGCGAAGGACGCGCCGTCGTGCGGGTCGTGCTGGTAGAAGCGGGCGACCCGGTCAAAATGATAGGTGAAATCGGCAAACAGCCTGGACGTGCCGGGGAGGTCGGTGTGGCGGATACAGGCTGGTTCCATGGGTTGACTGGGACAGGCGGACGGTCCAAGGGTAACAGATGCTTCGTGCCGGACGAAAGTCGCGACAAAAACACGCTAAACTTGGGGTCACTCCTATGGACGAGCAGGAGTTTAAGAATCGTGCCGATGAGGCGTTAGGCGGTTTGCACAAGCGTCTGGCGGCTGCTTCGGACGAATTCGAGTTCGAGGCGGACTTCAACTCCGGGGCGCTGGCCATCGAATTCGAGTCGCCGCCGGGGAAGTTCGTGATCAGTCCCAACTCGCCGGTGCGGCAGATCTGGGTCTCGGCGCATTCCAAGAGCTTCAAGCTGGACTGGGACAACGTGCAGAGCACATTTGTCCTTACGAGTTCGGGTCAGACACTGGTGGAACTGGTGGCTGCGGCGATCGGCCAGCAATTGGGCGAGGAAGTGAGCCTCTAGCCGATGGCGGGTGTGTACGTTTCCTATCCGTTCTGCGCCCAGAAGTGCACGTATTGCAACTTCGCTTCGGGTGTGTTTCCTCGGGGGCTGGAGACGGGTTACGTGGATAAGGTGATTGCGGAGTTGCGCGGGACAAGGTGGCCGTGGACGCCTGAGACCGTGTACCTCGGCGGTGGCACACCGAGCCAAATGGACCCCGGGGTGTTACTGGCCGAGATCCCTGGCAGGCCGTGGTTGGAGGCGACGATTGAGGCGGCACCGGGTACGATCACTGCCGAGAAGGCCGCGGCCTGGAGATACGCGGGGATCAATCGTGTGAGCTTGGGGGTGCAGTCGTTCATCACTCGTGAGCTGGCGCGCACGGGCCGCAAGCACACGGCGGAGATCGTCGAAAGCGACGTGAACGTGCTGCGGGAGGCGGGCATCGACTCGATTAACGTCGACCTGATCGTGGGGTTGCCTGGGCAGACGCGCCGGAGCTGGAGCGAATCGCTGGACCGGTTGGAGAAATGCAGCGTGCCGCATGCGTCGATCTACATGCTCGAAATCGATGAAGACAGCCGGCTCGGCAGCGAGATTCTGGCCAAGGGCGTGCGCTATGGGGCGGCCGAGGTGCCATCGGAAGATGAGGTTGCCGAGTTCTATGAAATCGCGGTCGAGCGCCTGGCTCGGGCCGGTCTGCCGCGCTACGAGATTTCGAATTTCGCGCGGCCGGGATGGGAATCGCGGCACAATCTCAAATATTGGCGCCGGGAGCCGTACCTGGGTTTCGGGGCCGATGCACATTCCTTTGATGGGGTGTGGCGCTGGCAGAATGTCGAGTCCGCAGCAGAGTATGTCGAGGCTTCGCCCGCGCCGGAGCGGACGCTTGCGGATCCCGTGGGGGAACGGCTCTTCCTCGGGCTGCGGTTGAGCGATGGAATCGATGGAGGTTGGGCGCCGTTTGAGGACGCAATCGAACGATTCCTGGGCGAGGGGCTGCTCGAGTTCGAGGGTGGGCGGCTGCGATTGACACATCGGGGTGTGCTGTTGTCGAACGAGGTGTTTGTCGAATTTGTCGGGCGGGCTGATCTGTGCAAAACCGGGACTGGAGCGAAATTCGAGCCTGTACCGGTTTTGCCCCGTCCGGAGCATGCGGTTTGATAACGGGGCAAAAGGGTACAGGCACGAATTTCGCAAAAGCGGCGAAATTCGAGCCAGTCCCCCTTTTGCGAGAATAGTGGGATGCTGGGAGCGCGTCGCTCCAGTCGTGGCGGTTTAGTGCCATAACCTTACAATCTCGGGTCGCTGAAATGGGAAGGCGACACGGCTCTTCAGTTCCGGCGCGACGTGCTCAAACCCTTCTTCGATCAGTACCTGAAAACCAATGCGCCGAAGGCCGACACGCCGCCCGCGAGCCGCGGCGGATGCCTACGTCTCCGATCCAGCGAAGCCGGTTCCGTATATCCCGCGCCCGGTCCGTTTCGCCGACTCGGACCGCTGGAAGCAGTGGCTGGTCATGGATCAGCGCTCGGTGGCCGACCGTACCGACGTGTTGACGTATGCAACCCCGGTGCTCACCAAGGCGGTGCGGATTGGCGGCGCGCCGGTTGCCGATCTGTTCGCCGCCACCAGCGGCACGGATTCAGATTGGGTAGTGAAACTGATCGACGTCTACCCGGACGAAGTCCCGAGCCAGCCGGAGTTGGGCGGGTATCAGCTTGGGATTTCCATGGATATTTTCCGGGGCCGGTACCGCGAGAGCTTTGAGCGTCCGTCGGCCGTTCCGGCGGGCAAAACGCAGCGGTATCGCTTCGTCATGCCGACCAGCAACCACGTGTTCCTGGCGGGCCATCGAATCATGGTGCAGATCCAGTCGAGTTGGTTCCCGCTGTACGACCGGAACCCGCAGACCTACGTGGCAAACATTTTCTTGGCGAAGGCGTCGGATTACTTGAAGGCGACCCAGACCGTGTTCCGCTCGGCCGATCAGGCGAGCGCGGTGTGGTTGCCGGTCGCAGAGTAGCGCGAGGCTGAAACTCTTGAAGAGTATCGGCCGCAGATTAACACAGATAAACGCTGATTAAAACATGAATCTGTTTTGATCGAATCTGCGTTCATCGGTGTTTATCCGCGGCCAAGAGGCCTTTTTCAGCAGCCTGCTGACGAACGCGGTTGCATGTCAGGGTTGTGCCAGTTCCACCAGAATTCCGCTGGGGTCGCGCACGAAGCCGACCTTGCCGGGGCCGAGCCGGAGGTTTCCGCCTTGGGTGATGGAGGCGCCGCCGGCTGCTTTTACCGCGGCGACGGCGGCGTCAATGTCGCGCACCTCGAGGCCCAGCGCCGGAGCGCCGGGGTCGGGAATCCGGGGAGCGTAGGGCTTGCGGTCCACGCCCTTGAATTCGACGAACACCCATGACAGGGTCGTGCCAGGAATGGTCGCTTCGGCCGTGCGGATTTGTGCGCCGGGTGTTCCGGTGTTGGTGCTGTAGTCGGAGCTCCAGTCGTTGGTCTTGACCGCGAATCCGAACTGATCCCGATAGAATGCGGCGGCCTTTTCGGAGTTCTGCACCACGGAGCGAAAAGAGGCGCCGATGACGTTGCCGGCGCGGGGTTGCACGAGCTCCACATAATAACCGTCGGGATCTCTTACAGTGACCACGCGGGCGGCGCGGCCCTTGCCCGCAATCGGTGAACCACCGGTGGTGACGACCTCCGCGCCGGCTTTTTTAACGGTTGCCAGGGCGGCGTCCAGGTCGCTCACGGCCAGGACGAGGAGAGAGGCGCCGGGGTCCTGAATGCGCGGCCTGGCGGGATGCAGATCCATGTTGGAAAATTCG
>JBGPHB010000554.1:0-4478 GCA_041484155.1 Bryobacteraceae bacterium | reverse complement strand
AGTCAGCTCGGCCAGAGACTCTTTCGTCTTGTCCGACTGCACTGGAGCGTATGCCACGAAAGGCTGCTGCCCGCGCGCGGCGAGCAAGATAGTTTGCGCCCCGTACGACCAATGTTTATCCTCGCGCAGGTTCATGTTGATGCGCGCGCCAAAGTCGGATCCTAAAATCGAGTTCATCGTTTCGAGGGCAATCTGATCCGGACTGCTGCGCGGTGGCGCTACCTGGCCAACCAGTATGTCCGACTGAAGGGCGCCGGGCCGGTCGATGATGTACACCACGGGCTTGGCCGGAAATTGCACACGACTGATGTTCTTAGACGGAACCTCTCCTTTCGGCCAGCCGGCAAAAAGCCTTTCGAGTTTCGGCGTGATCTCCGCCATGGTTATGTCCCCAACCACGACCAGCGTGCCGTTATTTGGACGGAACCAGGTCTGGTGAAACTTCACCAGGTCCTCGCGGGTGAGCTTGGCAATCGATTCCTCCGTCCCGGAGCCGGTCAGGGGATTCCCGTACGAGTGTCCCTTTCCGTATAGCAACGCCGGCAGCACGCGCAGGCCCATCGCGATACCGGTGACCTTCTCGCGCTGAATGGCGGCGAGTTGCAGCTTCTGTTGCCGCGCGAAGTCCTCCTGACGGAAAGCCGGGTTGAGGATCACGTCGGCATACAGCGCAAGGGACGGATCCAATTTGGCCTTGAGGGCGGAGAGCCGGACCACCGACGCGTCCAGATTCGAAGACGCGCTTAATTGCGTGCCGAGCGCTCCCCCCTCGTCGCTGATCTGCAGGGCCGTGCGGCTCCTGGTGCCGCCGGTCAGTAGGGCCGCGGTTGCCTGGGCTGTTCCCGGCAGAGCCGATTGGTCCGCGGCATAACCAGCATCAAGCACCAGCCAGAGATTCACGATCGGAATTTCGTGCCGTTCCGCGAGCACCACCTTCATCCCGTTGGCGAGCGTGGAATGCTGAAGCTTCGGCAGCCGCAATGCCGGAAACGCGCTCACTTCGGGCGGCTTCGAGCGATCTGCACCGGTCCTGGAAGTCTCGTATTTCGGGTACGGATGGACTTCGAGGACATAGACGCCGTCCGACAGCCACCGCCTTCCGGCTGCCCGAAGGTCTTCCGCCGTTGCGCCCTCGATACGTTTGAGTGCGGCCTTGTAAGCGTCGGGATTGCCCAGGTAGATCTGGTTGCTGGCCAGCAGATCGGATTTTCCCCCGAACCCTCCTACCCTTTCGATCCCGCGCAAGAACTCGGCCAGCTTCTGGTTCTTCACGCGCTCCAACTCTGGGACGGTCGGGCCGCCCTCGAGCAGACGCGCCAGCTCCTCGTCGATAGCCCTCTCTACCTTAATCAGATCGTCGCCCGGGCGCGCAGTCGCCTGAATCCGGAATTGTCCTCCGATCTCCTGGGCGGCGCTGAAGGCGCTCACTTCGGTCGCGATTTGGTCATCGTAGACCAGGCGCTTGTAAAGCCGGGAGCTCTTGCCCTGCGAGAGCACTCTGCTGAGCAGGTCCAGGTAGTCGGCCTCCGGCGAGCCGTTCTGCGGAACGTTCCAGACCTTGTAGATTCGCGCTTGCGGAACGCGATCCTCAGCCACTTGCCGGTGAGCGCCAGTCATCTTCGCAATCCAGACGCGGTTGGCGGCAATGGGGGGGCCGGCAGGAATATCGCCGAAGTACTTCTCAACCTTTTGCCGCGCGGTGTTCGCGTCAATGTCGCCCGCTACGGAGAGAACCGCGTTGGACGGTCCGTAATAGGTCTTGAACCACTCCTGGACGTCGCTCATCGAAGCTGCATTCAGGTCCTCCATCGACCCGATCACGGTCCACGAGTACGGATGGCCCGCCGGATAGGTAGCCTTGGTGATCAACTCGTAAGCGAGACCATAAGGCTGGTTTTCACCCTGGCGCTTCTCGTTCTGAACAACGCCTCTCTGAAGATCGAGCGTCTTCTGGTCGATCGCCCCGAGCAGATGTCCCATCCGATCCGACTCAAGCCACAGAGTGTAGTCCAGAGCCGAAACTGGCACATTTTGAAAGTAGTTCGTTCGATCGGAACTGGTGGTGCCGTTCAGGTCGGTCGCTCCGATAGGCTCCATGGCCTCGATGTACCGTTGCGGGTGGTGTTCGCTCCCGCCGAACATCAGATGCTCGAATAGATGTGCAAAACCGGTCTTCCCGGGCCGCTCGTTCTTCGATCCGACGTGGTACCAGATGTTGACAGCGACAATGGGAGCCTTGTGGTCCTCGTGTACCACCAGGGTCAGTCCGTTCTTCAGGACAAATTTCTGGTAGGGAACATCGACCGTGACCACCTGTGCATACATTCCCGAACCTGCAACCACAAATAACGCGGCAGCGAGCTTCGTGCGCATGGGATCTCACCTCAGCTCAGAGTATATGTTTCGGGATACGTGGCGGTCAATAGTTCGGGCCACGCAGCGTTCTAGAGCGTATTCAGGATTAACGTAGACCACATGCCCGCTTGCTAACGCGCGCGGTTCAGTGTCAGCACTGTGGGCTATCAGCCACTTACCGAACCGCGACCGATAGGGAGCGGGCTACAGAAACTCCGAAACTGGTCTAACGAATGCCTTGCCAAACCGTGTACACCGGCAAGTCGGCTCTACGGTAAGGAGGTTGCATTGACTGTTGCAAGGCTACTGCGTTGGCGCGGCCGGTTTGGCGAACTTCGCCGCGTCGATCGGGACGTTCGGCTGCACCTCGCTCAGCTCGAAGTTTTCCCGTCCATCCAACCAGGTGACGGTCCAGCGAAACGGCATGTTGACGCCGGCGACTTCGCGATAGTCGGCAAAGTCGATCTGCGTGGGCGTGCGGCCGACCACCGAGTTGGCGTAGCGCACCATCCGGACCAGGAGACCCGACTCCGTGTCGAAGTACAACGTCGCGAGAACCCCACCGGTGCTGGTTCCCTGCACCACCTGGGCCTCGCGATTGTTGATGGTGACCGGGAAGCCGACGCGCCAATTGCCGACGGCCTGCTTGATCCGCCCTGGAAAAGACATCTCCGCGTCCAGCCTGGCGCCCGCCAGGTCCGTTCCACTCAGCGCGAGCACCGGCACCGGTCTGAGTGGAGCCGCGATCCACGCGCTGCGGCCATCGTAAGTCGTGGTGCTGTCCCCGTTGTCCGTATGGATGATGGTGGTCCGCTGCCCCGGAGCTTTCGCAAAGATCTCGACCGGCCGCTTTCCCCCTTCCGGCCCATATCCAGCGCTGGTCCCTTTGGCGATAAAGCTTGCAAGCTGCGGTCCGCCGAGCGCCTGGATGTACTTGTCAAGAAGTTGATCGGCGGAAGGCGCGTTGGGAGCCTGCGCGATCGTGTCATCCGGTTCTTCCGGTGGCCCAGCGCCATACAGGTTCGCCAGACTCGGCGTAATCTTGGGGCGCTCGCTGCCGCGATGGCAGGAGTAGCAGGTCACCACTTGCCGTCCTCCGAAGAAGGACTTATTGATGGTCGACATCATCGCAACCATCGTGCGCGCGGTCCGCTTTCTCACGCCCGTGTCGAGGGCATAGTTTTCCCACTTGCTGTCGTTGGCGGCATGGCAGTCCTCGCAGGACATGCCCAGCGCCGCGGAAAAGACTCCCATCGTGCTCAGGAATTCATCCACGGGAATGCCCTTGAGCACCTGGACGTTCTTGAAGACCTCTTCGGCCATCTGGCCGCTTGCCAACGCAGCGCCCAGGAAGAAAACGATCACTCTCATACTACGAGGATATCTTCAACAGCTTCGCCGCGGTCTCACCCAGGATCGCCCGCCGGTCGGCGTCGCTCAAGCCGGGCGTGTTAAAGATGTGATCCACGGTCGTGGTGCTCCACGGAAAAGGATAATCGGTCCCGATCATGATCTGGCTCGCGCCGCACTCCGCGACCAGATGCCGCAGCCCTTCTGGCGTAAATACCATCGAGTCAAAGTAGAGCTGCCGCAAGCACCGTGACGATCGGCGTGTGCAAGTTTCGGCTGAATGAGATCCAGAAGCACTTTTTCGGAAACAACCACGGCGGAATGAGGAAGCACTGCCGGCTCTGCCTTGGCGCCCCAAGCAACCACTCGCTTGCGGATTCGAGGCAAGCCTTTGAACAAATCTTTCCGCTCAAAAACGTCGTGGAGGAGCTTTTGCGCTGTCTCGCCGAGCATGATCGCCGGCAGCTTGGGACGGTCCACTCCCTCCAGTATTAGGCGAAGACCGGCTCGGCCGAGTAAGTGTGCGCAGCAACATGCCGCGACGCCCTCACCGCGGATCAATACGGTGTTCACCGCCTGGTCCCCATGAGGCTCGTCAGTTTGAGCTCGGCGTCGCCTGGTACAGTGCGAGTCGCGGATGGCCACTCACCCAGCCGAGCGCGCTGAACACGATGTCGCCCTGCTCCCCGATTCCAGCGCCGAATATGTTCAAGAACCACTCACCATCCGGACCGCGCAGGCTGCCAATAGCGACGAGTGCATCCGTACCGTCT
>JBGPHB010000553.1:0-4485 GCA_041484155.1 Bryobacteraceae bacterium | reverse complement strand
GGAATACCTGTTTCTCAAGCTCAATATCCGAGCGCAACAATCAATCGCAGGCCGGGCCCTGCGGCGGATGTAACGCAGGCCCCGGCCTGCATTCTTCGAAAGGCCGCTAGCGGTTAGCTAGCCGTTAGCTCTCTTTCATTCTTCATGCCAATGCCCCAAAGTGGAGGTACAGGCGCCTTGCAGGACCAGCAACCGTTGCGTCCCGCACGTCGCGGTGCCTGTCGAAGCCCCGCCCTGGCGGCCTGTGTGTTAGTTTCTTTCTTAAGAGTGTCCACTCCTGATTTCACAGCGCGACGATCCGCGTTTCGAAACCTCCACGAGAGCGGTTGTTTTGTAATACCCAATCCCTGGGATCCCGGCTCGGCGCGTTACCTGCGCCATCTTGGATTCCAGGCGCTGGCCACCACCAGCGCCGGATTTGCCTTTTCACGTGGACTGCCGGATACCGACTGGGCCGTCCCGCGCGATAGCATGCTCGCCAATATCGCGGACATTGTGGCCGCAGTGGACTTGCCGGTGAATGCCGATTTTGAATCGGGCTATGCACACGATCCCGAGGCCGTCGCGAAAAATGTGCAACTCTGCCTCCAGACGGGGGTTGCCGGCCTTTCGATCGAGGACCTGACCGGAGATCCCAAGAACCCGCTGTACGATTTGCCTCTGGCCATCGAGCGGATCAAAGCCGCCCGCGCCTGTATTGACGCCTCGGGCGCCGGGGTTCTCCTCACCGCCAGGGCCGAGACCTATCATGCGGGCCGCCCGGAACCGCTCAAGGAGTCGATCCGTCGCCTGCAGGCGTATGCAGAAGCCGGCGCGGACGTGCTCTATACGCCAGGGGTCCATCAGCGCGAAGACATCAAAACGTTGGTCACGGCACTCAGCCCCAAGCCCGTGAACATCCTGATGAGCCAGAACGCCGGCCTCAAAGTCGCGGACCTGGCCGAGCTGGGCGTGCGCCGCATCAGCGTCGGCTCCGCACTCGCGCGCGCCGCATGGAACGGTTTCATGCAAGCCGCGCGCTCCATTGCCACGGAAGGAAGCTTTGCGAGTTTCGAAAATCTGGCGTCTTTCGCCGAGGTCAATGGGTTCTTTCGCGAGGATCTGAAACAGCGGTCTTCATAGCTATCATCTCAGCGACCAAATGGCGATGGGCCGTGTCGTTCGCCATCCCTTCGTAAGTGTGAAGAATCTCACATCGATCGAAGTATGCTGCCAACTCCCCCGGTTTCAAGCGGTGCCGAGTCGGCTCTTGGCCCGGCTCCGTGATGTGAACGATGGCCATCGACACCCCACCTGGCACTAATCCCGATTGCACTGTTTCGAACAAATCGCGCTGCAGGTAATGGCACATGGCGATGAGATCCCAGCGGGACGGTTCAATGACATACTCGCCTCGTTCCAGATCGGCGACGCGGGCATCCACGGTGACGCCTCGTTCAGCGGCTCGATTGCGCAGAACCTCGATGGCCGTGGGCGAACCATCCACAGCCGTCACGTTCCAGCCGCGCTCAGCCAGCCACAGTGCGTTCCGGCCTGCCCCGCAAGCCAGATCCAGAGCCCGCCCAGGCTTCAGGCTTTGCGCGGCCTTGATCACAAGCGGCGTCGGCTCCCAGTCCATCACTCTGCAGAAGTGGCCTGACGGGTTTTGGTAAACAATTCCTGAAGATCGTTCAAAACCGCCGGATCGCCCTTCGCCAACTCACCGGTGATCTTGTCCCGCGCTGCCAAGACGTCCTTCAAAGCCTGCACCTCGCGGATGCGGTTGAAATACCGCGTACTCGTCTCGGCCGCAAGCCCGTAGTTCTTTTGGCTCGCCTGGACGTAAGCCAGACCCGCCAGATCCCGAAGCTGTGCCAAGTCGCCTTCCTGTTTCGCCACGCGCAATTCCCGCTCCAGGCGCGTCGCCTTCACATACTGGGGAACAAAGCCGCCCAGGAACACGGCAACCAGGAGAATCACACCAATGAGGCTTTTCTTCACCATTCCATGTTGTATCGTTCACGCCCGCCGGTCAAGGTCCGGCGCAAGTATTCGAGCTGGGGATCGAGCGGAGCCTGCATTTGTGAAGCCCGGTGGGACATGCTTCAGCTTGTCCAAGACTTTTCTAGAGCAAGTCGAGGATCGAGTCCAGAGGAGGAATTATCGCAATCCCGCCTGCGCCAGCATCTCCAGAAGCTGCTTCCGCGTGCGCATATCAATCGACTGCGCCACCAGCTTGCCGTCACGGTTAAAGACAAAGCTCTTGGGAATTCCTTCAACTTCGAAACGCTCGTTCACTTTACGCCCCGGATCCAGCAGCACCGGATAGGTGACCTTCCGCTCGGCAACGAAGTGTCGCACCTTGCTCTCGCCTTCGTCGGAAATCGCCAGAATCACCAGCCCCTGCTGTTCAAATTGCTCATAGAGCGCTTCAAGGTCGGGCATCTCCTTGCGGCACGGCGGACACCACGTCGCCCAAAAGTTCACCAGCACCACCTTGCCGCGCAGACCTCGCAGAGTCCATTGCTTTGCTTGCAAGTCGGTCAGGGTCAGATCGGCACCTTGGCGGCGCTGGTCAGCCGCCTCGAGTTTGGACACCGCCGCGGTAAACTGCGGCGAATCCAGAGACGCCTGCACGTGCTCGTAACGGACCAGTTCGGCCAATTCGACATAAGGCTCGGCGGGCTCGCCGGTCTTTGCCCGCACCGGTGCCTCACGCAGCGCGCCGGCCAGGGTGTTGGCCACTTCCTGCAACGTATCCCGACCGAAGTCGCCCTCGGTCGCCAGATGCGCCAGCCCGTTAGCCAGACCCAGCTTATGCGCAGTGGTTGGCAATTCCCTGATCTGAATTGCAAGTTGTTTCGTGACACGCGCCCTGTCTTGATCGGACAATTCCCGCAGACCGCTGATCTGTTGCTTGATCTTCTTCTCCTGGTCGCTCTGTGCATTCGCGAAGGAAAGACACAGGAACACCATGCCAAGCCGGCACGTCAGGCTCATGAATTTCACTATACCCCTTGACAGCGAAACTCATTTCCCTTACACTGTTGGGGAAATGGCCAAGCCTGACTCCCTCGGACAGTTCGAACAGTTGGTGCTCACAGCGATTCTGAGCTTGCGCGACGACGCTTACGGTGTCACGATTCACGCCAAGGTTGAAGAATTGGCTCACCCCAAGGCAGCCTCCCTCGGCGCGATCTACGTCACGCTCGACCGGTTGGAGGACAAACGGCTGGTAGCGTCCTGGCTCTCCGATCCCACGCCCGAACGAGGCGGCCGGGCCAAGCGCTGCTACCGCCTGGAGGCCCTGGGGGAACGCGCGTTGCAGGAATCGGCAATCACCGCCAAGCGCATCTGGGATCACGTCGCCGAAGTCTGGGGCAAGGAACTGGCGAAGGAATGGGGCAGGCGGTGGGGAAAGGCGGTGCGCGGATGAAACCCGTACCTAAACCGCTCGAGTCGATCGCAGGTCTCTTGATTCCGCCGGCATGCCGTGAACATGTACTCGGCGACCTGCACGAGCGCTACGAGAACCCACGCCAATACATTCTGGACGCGATACTCACAATCCCTCTGGTGGTCCTGAGCCGGATACGCCGGACTACTGACCACCAGGTGTTGCTAGTGGAAAGCTGCGCCCTGTTCATCGCGTTTCTCATCGCCGCCTGGCAGGGCGACACGGGATTCCCGGGGCTGGCGATTCCGGCGTTGGCGGTGCTGGCCGGCCTGAGGCTCGGCGACGCTTATGCCGAACGACACAGATCGCCATGGACCCCAGTCGTGGGTGTCGCGTTCGCGTACCTGTCGCAAGCGGTAGTGTGGCTGGCCAACCCGGCATTGCTGGTACCAGTTCCCATCATGCTCAAGGCGGCTGGCACGAGTCTTTTCCTGATTGCCATAGCCCGGATGTCTTTCCAAGCGGGCCCCCAAGGAGACAACCTTCGCGTCAAACGCGTCGATGTCAGTCGATGAGCTGCGCCGGAAAGCACAGAAACTCGAGAAAAGGATTTACCGGCGAAATCTGCGAGAGTACGCTGCGGCTATTTTCGTGATTGCCGTATTTGCCTGGAAAACGGCCGTCAGCACGGTTGCCTTCGAACGCATCGGGTCCAGCCTGGTGGTTGCCTGCACACTGTACGTGGTCTATCACCTTCACAGGAAAGGTTCGCCGGGAACGGCACGACCGGACACAGCCTTCGCGCCTCTCCTCGACTTTTATCGAACCGAACTCGAGCGTCAGCGGGACCTTCTTCGAAGCATCTGGTCGTGGTACTTGGGACCATTGGCTTTTCCGATGTTCGTTTTGATGCTCGGGACCGCCATGACAAAACCCTCGGCCAGGCCATCCGTTCTACTGAGCCTGGCGCCGCTTGTGGCGCTCGTCTTACTGGTTTGGAAATTGAATCAAAGAGTCGCGCGAAAACTGCAACGGGAGATCGACGCTCTCCAGAAGGACGCCCAAACATGACCTCGAAGTTTTTCCTATCCTTGCTCTTGCTAGCCACT
>JBGPHB010000552.1:0-4492 GCA_041484155.1 Bryobacteraceae bacterium | reverse complement strand
TTTCCCTACTACGGCAAGGAAGACATGATCTTCGCCGACCTGAGAACTCCCGGACCCACGTTCGGCACGCTCGACTACAGCGAGGATCCCCCACTGCTGTTTATGGGAGAGTGGGTCGACTTCGAGGCATTGCAACTGAAAAATCTCCGCCAATTCGAAGGATGGAGCTAGCGTGATGCGACACTGCGCAAAACGGGGACTGGCTCGAATTTCGCCGTCTTTGCGAAATTCGTGCCTGTACCCTTTTTTCCCCGTCATCCAACGGTATGCTCCCGGCCGGTTTGGTGAACGAGCGGGTGGACTGTAACATGTCCTCTCCTTTGGTGGCCCCTCCCGTAGCAAAAGCCAAGGCGTTATTCTGCCCCAACTGCGGCGGCCCCGTGGAACTGCGCGGCTTCGGCCACAGCCTAACGGTCGTGTGCCAAGGGTGCCTTACCGTGCTCGATGCCTCGACTCCCCTGCTCAAGGTCCTGCAGCAGATCCAAGAAGCCCAGCGCCGTACTCCGATCATCCCGCTCGGCACGCGCGGCGAACTCGCCGGCGTCGAGTGGGAGGCGATTGGCTTCCAAACTCGCGGCATCAAGTCCGACGGAGTCCTGTACGAGTGGAGCGAATACCTCCTCTTTAGCCCATACCGAGGCTTTCGATACCTGACCGAATACAACGGCCACTGGAACATAGTGACACCGTTGGAATCGATGCCCACGCGTGTTACCGCCGGCAAGCGGCCCGTGGCCTCCTTCGGCGACCGCGTCTTCAAGCACTTTTCAGGCGCCCAGGCGGCCACCACGTTCGTGCTGGGCGAGTTCCCTTGGCGCGTCAAGGTCGGCGACAAAGCGCTATGCGACGACTTCGTGGATCCGCCTTTGATGCTGTCGTCGGAGACCACCGAAGACGAGGTCACTTGGTCCAAAGGAGAATACACGCCGGGCGCGGAAATCTGGAAGGCGTTCGGCCTCCCGGGCACAGCGCCCCGGCCGCAAGGCGTCTTCGCCAATCAGCCCTCCCCGTTCGCGGGCAAAATTGGCGGCTTTTGGGGCACGTTCGGCTGGATGGTCCTCATCGTCATCGGACTCGCGGCTTTCTTCGCCATCTTCAGCCGGCAGGACGTCGTGTTCCACGAGAGCTATCGATTCGCCTCCGGCCAGTCCGGCGAGACTTCCTTCGTCACGCCTGTTTTCGACCTGGAGGGTCGCACCAGCACGCTCGAATTGGCCGTCGTGACAAATCTGAGCAACGACTGGGCGTATTTCAACTTCGGCCTGATCGACGCGGAGTCAGGAACGGCGTTCAACTTCGGCCGCGAAGTCAGCGCCTATAGCGGTACGGACAGCGACGGTGCTTGGACCGAAGGCAGCTCCTCGTCGAGCGTGATGATTCCGTCGGTCCCCCCCGGCCGCTACTATCTATGGGTGGAGCCGGAAATGCAAACGCCGGGCCGGCACTCCATGTATTATCAACTCGTGCTGAGGCACGACGTTCCGAACTACACTTGGTTCTGGTTGGCGGCGCTACTGCTCCTCATCCCGCCGATCGTGTATACCATCCGCGCTCGCGCCTTTGAGACGCGGCGTTTGATGGAAAGCGACTATGCGCCTGTTTCCAGCGGAGACGACTAACCGATGCGATATCCTGGCTACCTGATTTATAGCTTAATGATGCTCACGGGCCTCACCTGGGCCGAATACCGCGGCTGGACGCTCACCAGCGTCAACCAGGTCAAAGACGTCCCGAAGACGGTGCGCGATAATCCCGGCGCGTATCGTTCCCACTATGGCTTCTATCCCCGTTACGTCGGAGGAAAATAATCATGGCTGACTTCCATCCTGGCACCCTGCTGAACGCTCTGGTGTACGCGGTCCTGGGCATCGTGATCTTTCTGTTCTGCTTCCTGATCATCGATAAGATGACCCCGTACCACCTGTGGAGGGAGATCGTCGAGGACAAGAACGTCGCGCTCGCGATCCTGATTGGCGCGATATCGCTGGGGATGTGCATCATCATCGCCGCCGCGGTTCACTAGGTGCCCGTTGTTCTCTTTCTTTCGGTCCTCCTGATCGCCGCCTGCGGGCTGATCTATGAGCTGATCGCGGGGACACTTGCCAGCTATCTCTTGGGCGACAGCGTCCTCCAGTTTTCGACCGTCATCGGTACCTACCTGTTCGCGATGGGCCTTGGGAGCGCGGCCTCGCGCTACCTCGGCGGGTCGCTCGTCGCCCGGTTTGTCACCATCGAGTTGATGGTAGGCGTCGTGGGCGGATTCTCATCGTCCGCGTTGTTCCTCGCTTTCGCCTACACCCACAGCTTCCAGCTCGCGCTGTACCTCCTGGTGATCGCCGTGGGAGTGCTGGTGGGCCTCGAGATCCCGCTGCTGATGCGGATTCTGGAGGGGCGATTCAAGCTGCGCGATCTGGTGTCGCACGTCCTGACGTTCGACTACCTGGGTGCGCTGGCGGCGTCAGTCGCGTTCCCGATCTGGCTGGTCCCCAAACTCGGCCTGGTGCGCGCGGCGATCCTGTTCGGAATCATCAATGCAGCGGTCGCGCTGTGGTCGACGTTCCTCTTCCGCGATCAGTTGCCGTCGCCGCTCGGCTTGCGCGCCGGAGCGGTCGCCGTGCTGTTGTTGCTAGGCGGCGGAATGGTGGCCTCGAACTGGATCCAATCGGCCGCCGATAACCAGCTCTACGCCGACGAAGTGATCTTCGAGCGAAACACCCGCTACCAGCGCATCGTCGTCACCAAGTGGAAGGACGATTTGCGCTTGTTTCTGAACGCGCACCTTCAGTTCAGCTCGCGTGACGAGTACCGGTATCACGAAGCCTTAGTGCACCCCGGCCTGTCGGCGCTTCCGGGAGCAAAGCGCGTGCTGGTCCTCGGCGGAGGCGACGGCTTGGCCGTTCGTGAGCTTCTGAAGTATCCAAGTCTGGAGAGCATCACGCTGGTGGACCTGGATTCGGAAATGACGCGCCTGTTCAGCGAGCATCCACTGCTGGCTCCCTTGAACGGAAACTCGCTGCGCGCTCCACGAGTGCAGGTGATCAACGACGACGCCTTCCCCTGGCTCGACCGCAACGACGGCATCTGGGACTTCGTGGTAGTGGATTTCCCCGATCCGACGAACTACTCGCTCGGCAAACTCTACACCACGGCGTTCTATCGCCTCCTCAGAAAGCACGTCAGCGCGAACGGGCTGGTCGTGGTCCAAAGCACGTCGCCGATGTTCTCTCGCCAGTCCTATTGGTGCATCGTCGAGACCCTGAAGCAGGCCGGCTTCCGAACCTGGCCCTACCACGTGTATGTGCCCAGTTTCGGCGAATGGGGCTACACCCTTGCTGGCAACTCCTGGGAACCACCCTCGGCGCTACCAACCGGCCTGCGTTTCCTGACCGTCTCCACCATCCCAGAACTCTTCGATTTCCCCACCGACATGAAGCCCGTCGAGGCCGAGGTCAATCATCTCAACGACCAGATCCTGGTCCGCTACTACGAGAAAGAGTGGAAAGACATCGCCAGATAGTTCTCCTAGGGAAATGCTATGCTCGTCCTAGGAGTACCCTATGGCGACGCTATACGTCGAAAACGTCCCGGACGACCTGTACGAAGCCCTTCGAGAGCAAGCTCGGAAGCGCCGGAAATCGATTGCAGCAGAGGTTATCGAGCTCCTGGATCAACATGTGCCGACGCAAGCTGAAGTAAAGAGACGCGAGCGGCTCTTTCAAAAAGCGTTACGCATGAGCCAGGCAGAACCGCTGTCGCCAGGTCCCTTCCCGTCCGCTGAGGAAATGATTCGCGAGGATCGAGAGCGTTGAGTGTTCTGGTACTCGACGCGTGCGTGGCCGTCAAGTGGTATCTCCCACGTGCAGGCGAGCAACTCGTCGACGAAGCGTTTGAGCTTCTGCGTAAGCACCAAGAGAAACTGATCGAGTTTGTCATACCCGATGCATTTTGGGCGGAGTTTGGCAATGTCCTCTGGAAAGCCGTGCGGCAAGGGCGACTCTCTGAGGAATCCGCGGTTGCGGCCGTTCAACAGATGCGGGAATGGCAAGTGCGGGTAGTTCCCACCGAGGAACTACTCGAAAAGGCCTTGGCGATTGCGCTCTCGACGGGGCGCACCGTCTATGACAGTCTCTATGTGGCTCTCGCCATCCGCACGCGTGCGGACATGATCACCGCCGACGAGCGCCTGGTCAACGCCCTGGCTCCCCGCTTCCCGGTCCGCTGGCTGGGAACGCTGTAACCAGATTTTCACTCCACTGTAATCGGAATGCTGTCACGGGTTGCTAGACTCGGCCAAACCCATGAAAAAGGCTCTTCCGATTCTCTTTGCTTGGACCATTGCCCTCGCCCAGAGCGACCAGGCGCGACTCGTTGGCATCGTCGCAGACCCGACCGGCGCAACCGTCGCGGGCGCCACGCTCACCCTCCACAACGAAAAAACCGATGCCGAGCGCGTCGTGAAAGCCAATGAGCAAGGCTATTACATCGTCACCGG
>JBGPHB010000551.1:0-4492 GCA_041484155.1 Bryobacteraceae bacterium | reverse complement strand
CGGGCGGCAACTGCACCGGCAATACCACGGCTTGGTATTCCGGCATATAACTGGTGGAATGAGTCCCTTCACGGCGTTGCGCGAGCCGGCCGGGCCACTGTTTTTCCGCAGGCGATCGGACTTGCGGCGACGTGGGACCCGGATCTGATGTTCCGCGTGGCGACAGCGATTTCAGACGAAGCGCGCGCCAAGTATCACGAGTTCGTCCGGCGCGGGAAACGCAACATTTATCAAGGCCTCACGTTCTGGACGCCGAACATCAACCTGTTTCGTGATCCCCGCTGGGGACGCGGGATGGAAACCTACGGCGAGGATCCTTATCTCACAGCCCGCATGGCGGTCGCCTTTATCAAGGGGATGCAGGGAGACGACCCGAAGTATCTGAAGACCGTCTCGACGGCCAAGCACTTCGCGGTGCATAGCGGACCCGAACCGCTGCGCCACACTTTCGACGCCGTGGTTGGCGAGCGAGACCTGCGCGAGACTTATCTACCGCACTTCGAAACGGCCATCAAGGAAGGCGGCGCGTATTCGGTGATGTGCGCCTATAACAGCGTCGACGGCCTGCCGGCATGCGCCAACCCGAGGCTTCTCGAAGACATCCTGCGCAAGGAGTGGGGCTTCAAGGGTTATGTAGTTTCCGATTGCGGCGCCATCGGCGACATCTACCTGAACCACAAGCGTGCGCCTACTGCACCTGAAGGCGTCGCGCGGGCCATCAAGGCGGGCACCGATCTGAACTGCGGCGTCGAGTATGAGAACGCGCTGCAAGCCGTGCGCAGCGGCCTCCTCGCTGAGACCGACATCGATCGGTCCATTCAGAGGCTACTGTTAGCCCGCTTCAAACTCGGCATGTTCGATCCGCCTTCAATGGTTAGGTACGCGCAGATCCCGTACAGCGAGAATGACAGTCCCGCGCACGGTCAACTATCGCTCGAGACCGCGAGAAAGTCCATCGTACTTCTGAAGAATGAACGCCGCACGCTTCCGCTGAGTAAGTCGCTGAAGACTATTGCCGTGATCGGGCCCAGCGCGGACGATACCAGCCTCCTGCTCGGGAACTATAACGGCACGCCCACCGCTCCAGTCACGCCGCTCGAAGGGATCCGGCAAAAGGTCGGTTCCGGGACTCGGGTGCTCTACGCGCGCGGAAGCGATCTCGCGGCGAACATGCCTAACTTCGAGGTGGTCCCGGCCAGCGCGCTCTTCACCTCGAATGGTTCCGACCGTCAAAGCGGCCTCAAGGGCGAGTACTTCAAATCCAGCAACTTCGATGGACAGGCGCACAAGCCGCGCGAGTTGACCTATCCCAGTTCCGGCAAGCTGGTGGGCGAGATCCCTGCGAATCCGCTGCCCCTGTTCACGCGCATCGATCCGCGTATCGATTTCCAGTGGTGGGATGGCGCGCCTCGCCAGGACATGGACGATGATAACTTCGGGGTCCGTTGGACGGGATATCTTTCGGCCCCGGCGACCGGCACGTATCAACTGGGCGCAGCCGGGCTGAATGCATTCGAGCTGTCTTTGGAAGGCAAGGAGATCGTTCGCTTCAACAGCATCCACGGAGGGCGCACCTATCAATATGCCCCGGTCCAGCTCGAAGCGGGGAAGCTCTATCAAATCCGCCTGCAGTTCCACGAGTTCCTGAACGACGCCGATATTCAACTCGTCTGGTCTCGCCCGGGCGCGATTCGCGAGCAGGACGCCATTGATGCAGCCAGGCAGGCCGACGCTGTCGTGCTGGTCCTGGGCCTCTCGCCGAGGCTGGAGGGCGAGGAAATGAAAGTCCCAGTGGAAGGATTTGAGGGAGGCGACCGCGTCCAACTCGGTATCCCTCGCGTGCAGGAAGAGCTCATGCAGAAGGTGGTGGCTGTCGGAAAGCCCGTCGTGCTGGTGCTCTTGAATGGCAGCGCAGTGGCTGTGAACTGGGCGCGCGAGCACGTTCCCGCGATCATCGAAGCCTGGTATCCAGGACAGGCCGGCGGGACGGCACTGGCCGATGTTCTCTTTGGCGACTACAATCCGGCGGGTCGATTGCCGGTGACCTTCTATAAGTCCGCCGATCAACTGCCGCCCTTCACCGACTACAGCATGAAGGGCAGGACTTATCGATTCTTCGAAGGCGAGCCGCTGTTCCCCTTTGGATACGGGCTGAGCTACACTACCTTCGAATATCGGAGGCTGAATCTCCCCAAGCAGGTGAATGCAGGGGATCAAGTCAAAGTCGCGGTCGAAGTGGAAAACACCGGAACCATGGCGGGCGAAGAAGTTGTCCAGTTTTACGTGAAAACCGCCGGCGGCCCGATCCGATCGCTGGAAGGTTTTCGAAGAATCGCCCTGCGGCCGAAGGAAAAGAGGATCGTGGAGTTCCCCCTGTCGCCCCAACGAATGAGCCGCGTGATGGAGAATGGCCGTCGCGTGGTTGAGCCCGGCGCAGTCGAGATTTCCGTGGGCGGGGGGCAGCCGGGCGTCGTGACCGCAAAACTTCAAATCACCGGACCGCGAAAGGAACTGCAATAGCAATGAGACTGTTGTGGCTGTCACTGCCTGGCAGGCCGGTCCAAAGAGATGACGTGGGAAGTGTCCCAGTGTTCCTGCTCGCGGGTGGGGCGGGAGCCGTCTGCGTCTCTGCGTGGAATGTAGCTTCTTAAACACATGTACTGGATGGGCGTCGATATCGGCACGGGCGGATCGCGCGCGCTGCTGATTGACGCGAAGGGCAGGGAGATCGCCGCGGTCACGGCTCCCCACGAAGAGATGCGCATGGAGCATCCTCTCTGGGCGGAGCAGCGTCCCGAAGATTGGGCGCAGGCCGCGGTCCTGGCGATTCGCGGCGTGCTCGCCGAAGCGGGCGCCTCGGGAAGTGACGTGCGGGGCATCGGCCTCTCCGGCCAGATGCACGGCCTGGTCATCCTCGACCGCAACCACGCAGTCATTCGTCCTTCGCTCATCTGGTGCGACCAGCGCAGTCAGCCTCAGGTCGATTTCATCAACCAGACCATCGGGAAGACGAAAGTGCTCGAGCACATCGCCAACCCAGTCCTGACGGGGTTCACTCTTCCCAAGCTGCTGTGGGTGCGCGACCACGAGCCGCGGCACTACGAGCACGTGCGAAAGATGCTCCTTCCCAAGGACTACGTCCGCTTCTGCCTGACCGATGAATTCGCCACGGAAGTCTCGGACGCTTCGGGCACGGCCGTCTTCGACGTGGTTGGCCGGCGCTGGTCGTTCGAAATGATGGACGGCCTCGGGCTCGATCGCGAGATCCTGCCGACGGTGTACGAATCGAGCGACGTTTCTGGAACCATCTCCGCGCGTGCGGCCGAGCTGACGGGCCTCGCCCAGGGCACTCCAGTGGTCGGAGGCGGCGGCGATCAAGCGGCGAGCGCGGTGGGGAACGGCATCGTCGAACCAGGAATCGTTTCGTGCACGCTGGGCACCTCGGGAGTCGTCTTCGCGCACACCGAGTCTGCCGCTTACGACCCGCAGGGCCGCGTACACACGTTCTGCCACGCCGTGCGAAACAAATGGCACGTGATGGGCGTGACGCAAGGCGCCGGTCTCAGCCTTCAATGGCTGCGCAACCAGTTGGCGCCCGGCGTGAGTTACGACGCGCTCATGGCCGAAGCCGCCACGGCCCCCGCCGGCTCGCAAGGCGTGCTTTGGCTCCCTTATCTGATGGGCGAGCGCACCCCTCATCTCGACCCGCAGGCCCGCGGCGGCTGGATCGGCCTCACCGCCAAGCACACTCGCGCCGACCTGATCCGCGCCGTGATCGAGGGCGTCGCGTACAGCCAGAAAGACGGCCTCGATATCGTCGAGCAGTTAGGCGTTGCGGTCGCCTCGGTCCGGGCGTCAGGAGGCGGCGCACGCAGTCCGTTCTGGCGGCAGATCCTGGCCGATGTTTTCGCGAAGCGCGTGGCCAGGCTGGAAACGCAAGAAGGATCGGCATATGGTGCGGCACTCCTGGCGATGGTCGGGACCGGCCAGTACGCTTCGGTACCGGAAGCCTGCGGCGCGACCATTCGCGAGGCGGACTCTGTAGTCCCGCGCGCCGCCGAGTCCTCCGTGTACGCGAAGGGACACCAAATCTACCAAGCCTTGTACCCAGCCTTGCGTCCCATCTGCGCAAGGATTGCCTGAAGCAAGCCACCCTGTCCTGGACCATTTTCAGAGCTGACATAGACCACATGCCCGCTTGCTTACGCGCGCGGTTCGGTGTCGGCCCGGCGAGCAGTCAGCTACTTACCGCGACCGTCAGTACCTACGTAGTAGGATTCGTGTTGTTTCTGGCAGAACATTTTTCGCGGCATGCGTTTCATCCAATGTTTACGGGTCTTCGGATTCACACATCCAACCCAGCCGCGACGGTGAGAAGCCGTGAAGCATTCGTTCAGCCCGCTCCGTAACCGTCGCGGTTCGGTATCGGCACTCTGCGGAATCAGCCACTTACCGAACCGCGACCGTGAGGGAGCGGGTTGAGGTGACAATT
>JBGPHB010000550.1:0-4495 GCA_041484155.1 Bryobacteraceae bacterium | reverse complement strand
CGACATGAAATCCTACGGCATGCGCAACGGCGTCGCCGAATTTCTAGGAATCCCACGCGAGCAGGTTCGAGTAGTGTGGATGGAAGGCCCGCAGGGATATGGGCGAACCGCCGCGGACGATGCCGGCTTCGAAGCCGCTTATTTGGCGAAAGAGCTGGGACGGCCGGTTCGTGTGCAATGGATGCGCCAGGAAGAAACTGCGTGGGACACCAAGGGTCCGGCGTTCGCATTCAAACTGCGCGCCGGTTTGGACGCCCAGGGGAACGTGGTCGCATTTGACTACGATTCCCGCGCCGCCGACTACAATCACGTCGGGTACAACGAACCCGAAACGGTTTTGATCGCTCAGCTCATGGGAATCCGAAAGAACCCTCCCAACAGCGGTGGCAGAGGAACGGTGCCCACGGAAGTTTACGCTTTCCCGAACCGGCGTTTGGCCAGCCATGTGGTGAGCCTTCCGCTGATTTGGGAGACGCCCTTGCGCACGGGCAATTTGCGCGACCCCAACGGTCCGCAGACCGCTTTCGCCTCCGAGTCTTTCATGGATGAATTGGCGTTCGCCGCGAAGGCGGACCCGGTCGAATTCCGATTGCGGCACCTGGAAGCCGGTAAGACCGATGACAGCGGATTCAAGCGCGCACGGTCGATCGCCGTGATTCAGGCCGCGGCGAAGGCATTTAGCTGGGATACGCGTGCTTCCACGAGGCCGGTTGGCAAGGGAGAAATTCTCACCGGACGTGGAATCGCCTACGCCATCCGGAGCCAAACGATTGTGGCCGAGATCGCCGAAGTCGAGGTCAATCGCAAGACCGGTCACGTCTGGGTGAAGCGGATGGTTGCCGCGCACGACTGCGGCCTGGTGATCAATCCGCTGGGAACAAAGGCTTCGGTCGAGTGCGGCATGCTTCACTCGCTCAGCCGCGCGCTTCACGAGGAAGTCATGTTCGATACCGAAAAGGTGACCAGCGTGGACTGGGTCTCTCATCCGTCCTTAAGACACACGGATGTTCCGGCGCAGATCGACGTTGTGCTGGTAAACGGCGATCCCAAACCGAATCGGCCGGATCTTCCGCACTACGGTGCAGGCGAGACGACGTGCAAACCGACCCTTGCGGCCGTTGCGAATGCGATCTTCGATGCCACCGGTGTCCGGATCCGGCGCGTTCCCTTCAGAGATGCGCGGGTGCTCGCCGCACTGAAGGCGGCTGGTGTTTAGCAGAAATCCGGTTGCAGCAAGTGAAAGATGTAAGCGCTGCGGCGTGAGCCAGGGTGATGCGGGTAGTGCGCTTGGAAACCGGATCCCCGCGATCCACGACCTGCATTGGATGATTGTGCCACCGTCAGGTAGCGGTGGAAGGCGGTCAGGAACTTCATGGAAATCGGCGCCAAGGTGGCAAATGCGCCATGGCCAAGCCAAAGAACGCTCACAAACCGCTCACGGCAGCTTGGCGCATTCCACTTTTGCTTCCTGGAGCACCGGGATATCCTCGTCCGCGTGGCTCCAGAGAGCGAGAAACTCCCGGTAGGCAGCCTTCGCCCTAGTGTTATCTCCCGACAAAGAGAAAGCTCTGCCCAACTTCAGGTGCACCAGCGCGCCAATGGGATCGGCGCCCACGATACCGCGGTGATCGAGGACTCTTTTTTTCTCGGCGGCTGAGAACGCTTGCGGCCAATTCGTACGGAAGAGCGATTTGCAATTGCTCGATGCTACCTGTCGGTTGGCCACGATACAGTGAGGACAACGCGCGCAGAACTGGCACGTAAGTAAGTCTGGCGAAGGTATCCTCCGGGAAGCGCTTTTCGAGATCGCCGGCGAGCGCCTGAGATCGAGAGAGTTCCCCAGACAACGCCAGCGCAAGTGCGGCGGCATTTACACTGGGGCGGACCCACAATTCGCGGTCCTATTTGCCTCTGGCTTCGACAGCGTTGAGTAGGGATTGAAGGCGCGTGCCATTTCGCAGCGCTGCCAGACGCGGGTTGCGCCGGAAGTACGAGACACGTTCGTCGCCGCGGGCGATGGCGAGTTGCAACCATTCGATTGCCTTGGAACTATCACCGTTCAGGGCATAAAAATCTGCCGTCGTTGCCGTTACCGCCCAGGTCAACTGCGCGAACTTCAACGTACCCTCATCCATGGCTTGCAGTGCATCGTTGCGCTTACCCTCCGCCGCGAGGAGAATCGCCCATGCATGGTGCCACATGTAATTCTTCTCGAATCCGGGTCGCATTCCCTCCAGCAATGCCCGCGCCCGCTCAGGCTTCCCCTCGTCTAAATAGGCCATCGCGAGAAACCAGGCGGCCGTAACATTACCGGGGGCTTGCTGAAGCGCACGTTCCAGGGCATGGATTGCGCCTGCGGCATCGCCCTGCGTTCGCAGCGTCTCTCCGAGGAACATCCGGGTGGGATTTTCCAGCGGATTGCGCTCGATCCACACGCGTGAAATGGCCAAGGCCTCATCGGTTCGGCCCTCGAGCATGCCTAAGATCACCAGGAGCGTGGGATTCCCGCCCTTAGTGCAGAGGAATACGGAATAAGTTGCCCTGGAACGCCGTGGTGGCAAATACGTAGTTCTGGGGATCCGGTCCGGGCGATATTAGGCCTTGCCGGATCACTTGTACATGGGCAAGTTCCTCGTCGCTGACAAGGTCCAGCTCTGTGCGCGGAAAATCGGCGAGGGCCAAGCCCCGCGGCATCGCAATCACGAAGGTTCGCCCCGACGTTCCCCCGAAGCTAACGGAAGTCACGTACAAATATTTCCCATCGGAAGACCAACGGACAAGGCACGGTCCCTTACAGATCAACCGGCTACTATGATCCCGTGTAGAGACTGCAATGGTTCCGCGAATGGTGTCTGGCGGTTCATTTCCTCCCCCTAACACACCTGAAGCAGCCACCCATTCTCCGTCCGGGGAAACTGCTTCCACCCTGTTGGCAATCGGGGTGTCCAGAAGGCGCTGAAGGCCACTTCCATCCGCTTGAATGCGAGCCAGATAGTTCGCTTTTTCTCCCAACTGCAAGAAGATCAGCGTCCCGCCGCCGAAGCTTACGGACTCCCCGTCCTTGGTGACCAGGCGAGGAGGTGAACTGCGATCGAGCGGAGCAAGAAAGATCTGCGACGAGCCCCCGCTCCGCACCGTGAATGCCACCCGCGCCTGATCCGGGGAAATATCGTAATCCCTGATTCGCTGTCCCGTCAGCAAGGGATCCGATTTCCCAGACGCCAGGTCCCTCGCCCACAACTCAACCGCTTCCGTCGATTTGCTCTTCGCCACCAGGTAATACAGCCGCTTGCCATCCGGCGAAAGTTTGGGAGCCGAAACCGAACCCTCGATAGAAACCGGATGATCGCCGGAGGGGTCATGCGTAAACACAGAGCTCTGCCGAACCCCGATGGAAGTAATCAAGTATTTTCCATCTGGCCCCATGGCCAGGCCCTCCTCCTCCGTGGGACCGAAGGTGATCTGTTCCGGAATCCCATCGGAAACGCGCTGCCTCCACAGGTGCGTGCTGCCGTCCACCTTGACATTGAAGTACATCCATCGATTATCCGGCGACCAGGCGCCGGCTATACACTCTCCTTGCGGTCCGACCTGCGTTCCGGCGGAGCTTGCGTCCATCGGCACCACCCGGCAACGTTGAAACACTCCCTGATGGTCCATCTCGACGATCATGATCGAGTGCAGGTCGGGCGAAGGATAGGAATAGTGGGCCATCGCACCCTCGTGGTTGGGGAAGTAGACCTCACGTTCGTCCGCGCGGTTCTCCCGCGCGGTTATGATGCCCATGTGCTTCACGGTCCCCGACATCACCTCGGAAAATATGATGCGATCGGTCCCAAACCAACTGAGGCCGGCGGCGTTCGGCATCAGACGGGTGATGGGCCCGCCCAGCACCGGCACCGTCCAGGTTTCAAAGATTCGCGTCTTGGGATATATAGCCGTATAAGCGACGCGAGAACCATCGGGTGTGAACACAGGATCGTACTTGGGATGCGGATCGTCGGTCAACTGCTTCGATTCCCCATCCGGCAACAATTTCACGTACACCTGCCCGGTGCCCTGAAAAATCGCGCCGCCACGGAAGAACGCGACCATGCGTCCGTCCCTGGAAAGCGCGGGAGCGGTCGCGTAGTCACTGAAATTCGTGAGCTGGACGAACTCGGAAGGCACGGTTACGGGACCCTTCGGCGAACGGTAGTACCACGCGAGCCCAGCGGCCGCCAGCAGAATTGGAAATAACACCGCGGCATAGCGTAGAACCGAGGGGCTCGCCGCAGTTACTCTTGCCAGCTCCCGCTCCAGCACCCCGGCGGATTGCCAACGGCGTCCGGGATCTTCTTCCAAGCACGTGCTCACGATTTTTTCCAGCTTTCGTGACGGCATCCGCTTTCGCTGGGACGCGGGCCGTGCCCCGGTCAGCATTTCGTGGAGGACGCAACCGAACGAATAGATATCGGAGCGGGCGTCGGCCGGTTTGCCCTCCCTTTGCTCCGGG
>JBGPHB010000549.1:0-4500 GCA_041484155.1 Bryobacteraceae bacterium | reverse complement strand
CTTATCGTTCCTCCCAGTCAACATCTCTTCTGCCACGGCGTCCACGAACTCGCGAGAATTCTTGGGCGCCTTTCCGCCGAAACGTTCCTTCAAGCCGAGGCGGGCGCTCCAGTCCATTCGCCGCGCAGTGGCTTCGGCCATGATCGGATCGATCCCGATCGAGCGCAGGGTGTCCGCGACCTCTCCCATTTCCCGCGCGCGGCGTTCTCCGTGTTCGACGACCCGCCCGATCATATAGTCCGCGAGCTTGTTCCAGTCGAGTCCCGGGAAGCTCTCGGCCAGTGAGGCAAAGACCCGCTCTTTGGCGTCGTACTGGCTCGCGCCCATCACGCATTCACAGAGCAAGGCCTCCAAGCCTTTTACCACGATGCTTCGGAACATTTTCGTCGCCGAAGCCGTGCCGATTCCGGTGCTCACGACTTCCAGGCGCATGTTGAAGGGCGCGAGAAGTTCCATCAGCGCCGGTGCGCTCGCGCCGCCGAGCAGCATCGGAGCACGATGGCCGTAGGGCGGTATCGGAGACATCACCGCGATCTCGACAAAGCGCGCGCCGCCAGCAGCGACGATGCGCTCGATGGATTGCTTCACCGCTGGCGACACAGAATTCAGATCGGCGTAGATGTGCCGGCCATGAAGATAAGGCGCAGTCTGCTTGGCTGCGTCCGCTGCCGAACTGGCCGTGACTGTCGAAAAGATAATGTCACTGGATTGGGCCAGGCTTTCGGAGGAATCGACCAGGCAGGTCTGGCTCTCCGCTGCCCGGCTTTGAATTCGCTGCCCTAGCTGGGGAGTGTGGGTGTGGATGTCGTATGCGAAGACGCGGTCCGCGCCCGCCTCGCGCAATCCTTTGGCAAGATAGAAGCCAGCCTCACCGAATCCAATAAACCCGATTGCAGGAGTGTCCACTGCCGTCACAGTATCCCATATTTCGCCAAAGCGACGCAGATGCTAATGTGGTTGAGGGAGAAAACATGAAGATCGTTCTCGCCGGACAAGGGGCTTTCGGCGTCAAGCACTTGGAGGCATTGAAGAATATTGACGGCATAGAAGTCGTATCGCTTGCGGGCGGCAATCCGGCGGGTACCGAAGAGGTGGCGAAGAAGTGGGGAATCCCTCACTGGACTTCAGACCTTGGCGAGAGCCTGAAGCAGCCGGGAGTGGAAGCGGCGATCCTCACGACCCCGACCCAAATGCATGCCAAGCACGCCGAACAATGCATGCGCGCCGGCAAGCACGTCATGGTCGAAATCCCCATGGCGGACACCCTGGCGGACTCGGAACGCATCGTAAAGGTCCAGAAAGAGACGGGTCTGGTCGCCATGGCAGGCCACACGCGCCGCTTCAATCCGAGTCATCTTTGGATCCGGAAGCGCATCAAGGCGGGCGAGCTGAAAATCCAGCAAATGAACGTCCAAACTTACTTTTTCCGGCGCACCAATATGAACGCGGCCGGCAAACCCCGTAGCTGGACCGATCACCTCTTATGGCACCATGCCTGTCATACGGTCGATCTGTTCCAGCACCAAACCGGCGAGACTGCTTCGGTCGCACAGGCCGTGCAAGGCGCCGTGCACCCTACGCTCAAGATCTCTATGGACATGGGCATTATCCTGAAGACCCCCTCGGGCGCCGTCTGCACGCTTTCGCTCTCGTTCAACAACAAAGGTCCGCAAGGAACGCTCTTCCGATATATATGCGATAACGGAACCTATGTTGCGTACTACGACGACCTGGTTGACGGCGACCAAAAACCGATCGATCTTTCCAAGGTCGACGTTTCGATGAATGGAATCGAACTTCAGGATCGTGAGTTCTTCGCTGCGATCAAGGAAAAGCGCGAACCGAACGCCAGCGTGGGACAGTGTCTCTCCGCCATGCAGACCCTAGACCGCCTTGAGCGGAGTATGAACTGAGTACTACCAGAACCCGCCCTAATTAGGGCGGGGCTTGCAAACGCACGACCAGCCCTGCCCGTCAGGGCGGGGTTCTGTGAGTGAAAATCGTCTAGCTGGCCTTCTGCTGCGCGGCTGCTTCCGCCCGCAGCCGGCGCGCCTCGGCTTGCACCACCACTATCGACATCCACATGCCCAGCGGATGCGCGCCGACGTCCACCAGCGGGTGGCTCTTCAGCGACCTCAGCACGTCGATGCTCTCGTCCTTCATCTTCTCCACAGCCGCGCTTTCGTCGGCGTTCAAGCCGTACTCCCCCGTGACCTCGGGCGTGTTCTTCAGCAGCCGCAGCCGCAGATCCCGCTTGTGGCGCAACTCGTACAGAAGCTTGTTCAGCTTGTATGCCGTGGGAGAAGGGTGCTTATAGAACGAGTACCCGCCCGTGTTCGTGAACTGATAGGCCGGCGGAATCTTGGACTGGCCGTTGGTTCCCTTCGGCCGCTTGTCCGGCAGGAAGCGCATCACGGCATGGCCGTGGTGCCAGGTCGGCTGATACGTGATCAGCTCGCCGGGCACGTTTCCGATGGCGCCGAACATCGCCATCCAGGACAACATTTCCGTGTTGCCCACTTCATCCAATTGTTCGACGGTCAGGTCCAACAGCGCATCGTGATTGCCGCGCTCCATTTGGGCGATCGCCCAGTAATCGAAGTCGAAGGCCGGTTGCGGATATTTCCACGTGCCCGGAAAATGCGACATGCCGCCGCTGGCTACAATCGCGACCCGCTCTTTCCGCGAGGCGATCACCTTGGCGATCTCACGCCCCAGCGCCGCGCAACGCCGCGCGCTGGGAAGCGGCGGCAGGTAGGCGTTGATGAAGATCGGAACCACGGGGATATCGCGGCCCTCGAGCACCCACTCATAAACCGCCGAGAAAGAGTGCCCCAGAATCGCGTCCTGCGAGTACGACATGTCGAAGTCGGCCTTGATCAGCTTGTCGAGCAGGTCCTCGGCCAGGCCCTGATGGATCGGAAGGCTGTATTCCTTCTGATCAAAAGCTGCGTGCGATCGCTCTCCTGACAGAACGGCAAACGTTGGAACGGACGAAAGAAAAAATGTTTCCAGGTGATCGCTGCCGATCACGATCACGGCATCCGGCTTGGCCTCATCGAGCGACTTTCCCAGCTCGCGCATGGCCGCGATGTCGGCGTCGAGCTGCGCCATATCCTCGCTCGGCGGCCGCGTATAAAGCTGCGGCGCGTGCACTGTCCCCATGGCTGCTACAATCTGTCCCATCGTCATTTACCTCTTTTCCAGAATCACTTCGTCGACCCATTCGACACCGAGCTCGTTCAGCTTGGCGCGGAGCCCATACATGTCTAATCCCAGTTTGCCAGAGCGCAGCTCCTCGCGGTTCTTGGCTTCTTTCGCCAGACGGGCCTCGCCCAGCCGAACCACTTCGGCCGCCATCTCGCGGGGCACCACCACCACGCCATCCACGTCGGCGACGATGACATCACCCGGATGAACCAGGGCGCCTGCGCACACCACATCGACGTTGACAAAGCCGGCGGTCGCCTTGACTGTTCCCTGCGCGGAAACAGCCTTGGACCAAACCGGGAACTTCATTGCCGTCAAGTCCGCGACGTCGCGCACACCGGCATCGATAATCAGACCAGCGACGCCGCGCGCCTGCAGCGACGTGCCTAGCAATTCGCCGAACATTCCATCGGTGGATTCAGCGAAGGTGGTGACCACCAGGACGTCGCCCGCCTGGCAAACCTCCACCGCCGCGTGGATCATCAGGTTGTCGCCCGGATGGCAGGCCACAGTCACCGCCGGCCCCGCGACTTTCGCGGTCGCATAGATCGGACGCATATACGGCTTCATCAAACCGACGCGGCCCTGCGCCTCATGAACGGTGGCCACGCCATGTTCGCCGAGCACCTTGACGGCGTCGGCACTTGGCCGGGGAATTCGACGAACGATGCGAGGTTTCACGTTGTTACTCGAAGTTATCATGTCAGACGGACGAGGCGATACCCGAGAAATTGACTATTGCGCCTCTCACATCTCGGCTTCCAGCAGAGCAGGCGAATTATCGATTTTCTTCGTGCAGATCCCCCAGATCAGCCGATCAAGGGCGCGAGACTGTCTCTGGCGGAAGTCGACCCAACTCATGAGGCCCATGAATCTTGGAAGCTGTAGTTGCCTTGGAGCACCCGGCAAAAGAGCGGGAATTACGGGGCAGCCACGCTCAACAAACTCTCGCAAAAATGCCTCGACTTCGAACCGTTGCCAAGGGCCAACAGCATTCGCACCAACAAAGACGATCGCTGACTTGATGTCGCCGATCTCCTGTTCCAGGAAGCGAGACCAAGGAAACCCGGGCGGCAACGACCACTCATCAAGCCACGGAAGGATTCCATGCTCAATCAAAGCCAACCCGATTTTCTTCACCGCTCGTTTGTCCTCGCTGTTGTGACAGAGGAAAGCATCAAACTCGTGAGCCAGCAGCTTTCTTCTGACCGTGGCGAGCGTCTGCGAAGGCAGTCTTGCATTCATTCTGCCTAACAGCCGTTCGATCGGAGAAGGCACTGTCGAATTGCT
>JBGPHB010000548.1:0-4504 GCA_041484155.1 Bryobacteraceae bacterium | reverse complement strand
CGAAAGCGCGGTCCGCACAAATCTCCTGTCGCTGGCGACGACGCGGACGCGTCATGTCGGGAGCGATCCCAACGTGGAGCGTTATGACCCGGATCTGTGGACCGATGAATTTGCCTTTCTCAACCAGCCCGGCCAAGCCGACATTCAAAGCGACCTCTTCTACGACTACCGCACGAACGTCGACGCCTACCCCAAGTGGCAGGCTTGGATGCGCGACAAGCAGCCCCGGCTTCTCGTCCTCTGGGGCAAATACGATTTGTCTTTCGAGCTTTCGGAACCGGAGGCCTACGCCCGAGACGTTCCGAAGGCCGAAGTCCATGTGCTCGATGCAGGCCATTTCGCGCTCGATACGGCAGCGGATCAGATTGCACAGATCGTTCGGGGCTTCATGACGAAAGTTGAATCAGCGAGCGGCAGCTACGCGCGACCTAGAGCTGCCCGCAGTGGCTGATTGCGCCAATTCGCCGTCGCCTCAGCGATCAAGAAATGGAAAACCGCGTAGTATACATCTGAAACGCCGCGCCGGAGGGTGAGCTGCGTCGGTGGGGATGTGCGAATTAGCTGCCACGCATGAGCGAGCAGGTCATGATGATAGGCCATCTACACCCAATCAGGATCGCGGCGCCGGTCCTGCTCAGATTTGCCGCGGAAATTGAAGTAAGGCCGCAATCCCCAGTTTTCGATAGGGCGAATAGCGTCGAAGAGTATGGTTGTAATTCGGCCCGTCAGATCGGCAACCGTGTCCTCGCGGATATATGCGTCGGCCAGCAGGATTCGAAAGAAAATAGACGGTTCCCCGGTCGAGTCGGGGCCAATGCGATAGGCAACGTGCGCCACCTCCGGGCCGAACGAACTGAGCGTATCTTTGATGAGGCCATCAAGCTGGCCCTGGTTAACGTATCCGGTGGGAACCGTCGGCATGCACTCCATTATCGCGCGTATTCGGCGATTCTGGCGACGAGGGCTACGCCAACTGTCCTTCTTGCATCATCATGGCGAATCGATAGTTGATGGGCTGAAGGGCATACCAGGTATGAATAAACTCGCCATTGGCCCATCCGTCTCGCGGTCCGTAGCTGGCAGCGACTGGGCCCATCAACACGCTTGACCGCCAGCAAGAGTGCACGGGAATAACGCGGGCGCTACAATATCAGCCGTGATGAAACCGCAACGCCGTGAATTCCTCCACGCCCTGGCTGCCGGTGCCGCCGCGCTCGGCATTCCGCGCGCGGCGATTGGCCAGATGGCCTCCGCGACGAAGCTCACCGATAAGGTCACGCTGGTTACCGGAGCGGGCAATAACATAGTCGTCCTTTCGGGCGGCGGCGAAAGTCTGCTGGTGGATTGCGGCGACGCCGCGCACGCGCAGGATCTCCTAAAGCTTGCGGGCCGCGTTCATACGGTCTTCAACACGCACTGGCACCCTGAATCGACTGGAGCGAACGATGCGATGGCCAAGGCTGGGGCGAAGCTTGTGTCGCACGTGAACACGGAATTGTGGATGACCCAGGAGATCATCCACGATTGGGAGAAGAAGGTCTTTCCGCCGCGTGCGAAGATTGCGCTCCCGTCGGAAACCTTCTACACGACAGGCAAGATGATGTTCGGCGGTGAACCGATCGAATACGGCCTGATTCCCCAGGCGCACACAGACGGCGATATCTTCGTTCACTTCATGCAGTCGAACACATTGGTTGTGGGGGATGTGGTGCAAGCGGGCAGGTTTCCGTATCTCGATTACCCTACGGGTGGCTGGATCGGCGGCATGCAGGAGGCGCACCGAACAGTGCTTCGCCGGGCGAACGACATGACTAAGATCGTGCCCGCCACGGGGCCGGTGATGACTATGGCCGAGGTTCAGGCGAGTCTCGATCTGCTGACTAAAGTCCGCGATCAACTGGTAAAGCTCCTCAAACAAGGAAAGGGGGCCCAGGATATGATCGATGCGAAGGCCATGAAGGACTTCGAGGGCCAGCTAACCGGCGACCCCGACACGTTCATCTTTACCGCCTACCGCGGGCTCTGGGCACACGCCCGCGAACTCGGCGGCATTGTGTAGGGCCTTTTCCTCCGGTGCTCAGAGGCTATAGAATAAGGACCGGACCGTTCTCATAATGCGCCATTTACTGCTTACCGCATTCCTGGTACCCGCGCTGCCTGTGGCGGCTCAACAGGCCGGCGCTCAGCCGGCTCCGAAACCGAATCAGGCGCTTATAAATCGTTACTGCGTGACCTGCCACAATCAAAGACTCAAGACCGCGAAACTGGAACTCGATAAGCTCGACCTTGCGCACCCGGAAAAGGACGCGCTGATCTGGGAGCGGGCCATTCGCAAACTGCGCGGAGGCATGATGCCGCCGCCGGGAGTCTCCCGGCCTCCCGTGGAAGGAGTGAACACGCTGGCGGCATACCTGGAAGACTCGTTGGATAAGGCCGGCGCCGCGAATCCCAACCCCGGCAGCGTTCGGATCCACCGTCTGAATCGCGCGGAGTACGCCAACGCGATGCATGACCTCTTCGGCATCGACGTGGACGCCGCTGCCGTGTTGCCCACCGATGGGATCAGTGACGGCTTTGACAACATCGCGGCGGCTTTGAAAGTCTCGCCATCTTTCGTGGACCAATACATCATGGCAGCGCGCGCCGTAATCAAGCAGGCGATTGGTACTCCGCCTTCTGGCAAAAACGTAACGACGACGTTGCGCGGAGTCGAGCCCGGCGTGCCTCCGCCGCCCGGCGCCCGCAACAGCGTCAGTGCAAAATACCTGGCCCCGTTTGAAGGCGACTATGAGTTTCGCTCGCAAGGCAATCTGCCGGTCTTCACCGTGGACGGAGCGCCCGTGGACACCAAAGGACGCACTCATCTGACCGCGGGACTCCACACCCTCGTCGCGGCCGCGATGCCGCACAGCTTTGCGGAAAGCGAAGGCGAACTGTTCGGATTCGTTCCCGGTGCGGCCGGAACCGGTTACGCCAGCACGGGCCTGTTGGTGGGCGCCGTGGCAGCAGGCGGCGGCGGGGGTCTGCGGACCGCCGACGCGGCCAGCGTCACGGTCAACGGCCCGTTCAATCCCACCGGCAAACCCATCGAGACGCCCAGCCGCGCGCGCATCTTTGTGTGCCGCGCTCCCGATCCGAAGGAAGAAACCGCTTGCGCGTCCCGGATCCTGTCGAATCTTGCGAAGAAGGCTTTCCGCCGCCCCGTCACCGGCACGGACCTCGCACCGCTCATGCAGTTCTACAACGACGGCCGGAAGACGGGCACGTTTGAAGGCGGCATTGAAAACGCGACGGTCGCGATGCTCTCGAGCGCGAAATTCCTGTATCGCGTGGAGGCGCCGCCCGCCGGCGCCAAGCCCGGCAGCATCTACCGGCTCAGCGATATGGAACTCGCGTCTCGCCTGTCGTTCTTTCTGTGGAGCAGCATCCCCGACGACGAACTGCTCTCGGTAGCCGAGCAAGGCAGAGTGCGCGATCCCAAGGTTTTGGAGCAGCAGGTCCGGCGAATGCTGGCCGACCCGCGCGCCCGTACCCTGACCACCAACTTCGCGTTTGAGTGGCTGAAGATTCGCGACATGGACGCGCTGGAGCCCGACCCGTTTGTCTACCCGGCTTTCGACCGCCCGCTCCGGACCGCGCTCCGCCGCGAGATGGAGATGTTCCTCGACAGCGTGTTCCGCGACGACCGCAGCGTGGTCGATCTCCTGACCGCGAACTACACCTTCGTCAATGAGCGGTTGGCCACCCACTACGGTATCGAGAACGTCCGCGGCGATCAGTTCCGCCGGGTGACGCTCACCGATCCGAACCGCTTCGGCTTGCTGGGCAAAGGCGCGGTGTTGATGGTGACGGCTTATCCCAACCGCACCTCCCCGGTGCTGCGCGGCGCCTATATTCTCGAAAACATCACCGGCACGCCGCCCGCGCCGCCTCCGCCCAACGTCGAGGCCTTCAAGGAAAACAAGGAAGGTGAGACGCCCAAGACCATTCGCGCGATCATGGAAGCGCACCGCGCGAACCCGACCTGCAACGCCTGCCATGGCATCATGGATCCGCTGGGATTTGCGCTCGAGAATTTCGACACCATCGGCGCCTACCGGGCCATGGACCGCTACACCCGCACCAACATCGATACCAGCGGAAAGCTGGTGGATGGAACGGCGATCAACGGCCCCACCGATCTGCGCAATGCCCTGCTAGGGCGCCCCGAGCAGTTCGCGCAAACCTTCACGGAAAAATTGATGACCTATGCCCTGGGCCGGGGGATCGAGTACTTCGATATGCCCAGCGTTCGAAAGGTCGTGAGGGACGCCAAGCGCGAAAACTACAAGTTCTCGTCCATTGTGATGGGTCTCGTAAAGACCCCGGCTTTTCAGTCGAGCGAGGTTGAAATAACCAAGAACGAGCAACCGGGCAAGGAAGTGGCCGCCAAGTAGTGTGCGTTGCTATCGCGCTCTCGACATCACGGTCCGCAGGATATTGTTAATCCGGGTCGAATAGCCGT
>JBGPHB010000547.1:0-4504 GCA_041484155.1 Bryobacteraceae bacterium | reverse complement strand
GGCAGCTTCGTGTTGCTGCTGGCTTCAACCTTGCTGTTTCTGCTGACGACGGTGTCTTCTTCCAGCCGTTCCTTATGTTGAGCGGGCTCACGTTTCCCATCAGCAGCAGGCCCCAAGCGCAATGGCCCACCTACCTGAACCCGGTACGCTTCTTCATGGAAATCGTCCGAGGCGTCTTTCTCAAGGGCGCGGGCGTGGAAGCGCTGTGGCCGCAGATGGCGGTGCTGGCGGCGTTCGGAGTAGCGATTCTGTGGGCCAGTGTACTGCGTTTCCACAAACACCTCAAGTAGCGGAGAATGATAAGCGACGGTTACCTATGCCGCATCAGCCGGAACGGATGAACATTTCCATCGCTTCTAAGATCCGCATCGGGAAAAGGCGGGGAGCCTCTGAACCCATCGCCCGCCAACACCAAGCCCTGGTACAGGAGGGCGTGGCGGCGATTCAACGGGGCGAATATACCGATTACAACGAAGAGGAACTGAAAGGATTCTTTGCCGGCGTCGTCGACCGCGGCAAGAAGCGTCTCGCCGCCGAGCGCAAACGAGCCAACAAACCAGCCAAATGAAGCGATACCGCTTGTCGGCGCCCGCGAGAGCGGACATCGACGGCATCTGGCTATACGTAGCACAGGAAAGCAGCAGTATCGCTGTGGCGGAACGGTTCATCTGGCGGATCCACGACAAGATTGTTAAGCTCGCGACGAGCCCTCGTTCAGGGCGGCGGTGTAGGGACATCGACGAGCACGGGCGTTGTTCTCAAGTGGGAAACTACATCATCCACTACCGCGAAGAGAAGAGTCGCATTCTCGTGACGCGTGTCATCCACGGCAAGCGAGATCAGCAGAAGGCTTGGCGACAAAAGCGTCCGCGAAATGGCCAACCAGATCGAGCTTGAAGCGGGATGCGGGGACCTGTAAAATTGTTCAACGTGAAAAAAGGATCAACGAAAAAGGACTCGAAGCGTACGACCGATGAGCTTGCTAACCTAAGGCGGATGAAAGACGATGAAATTGACCTGTCCAATATTCCCGAGGTAACGAACTGGGGCAAAGCGGTGGTCGGCAAGTTCTATCGGCCGATCAAAGCCAATCGGCCTCTCCAGAGGCTGTCACCAAATCGCATCAGCCGAAAGACTGGACCGGCTCGTTAAGTCCCATCCGTCGTCACGCGTCCCATCTCGCCGGTGTCCCGCGGCTCTTCAAGCACTTGCCTCGACTCCCCGGCGATGGCTTCGCTTTCTTTGGTGTATTCCATGGGTGTGATCCCATGGGTGTATTCCCTAGGAAGGCTGCCGATGTCACGGGCCGATGCGACTTGGGTTCCTCGTAGAAATGCAAGTCCTGGCCCGTCTAGAGCATTGATTCTATATGGTGGCGCCAGGATTCGGTGGGTTCGTTTCGTTCCTGGAGTATTTTCACTTGTGGACTGTGGCGGACCACGGAACAATCGCTCAGATCTATGGCTGGTACACTGATAAATATGGATTCTCGTCGCCATTTCCTGGGCAAAGTTGCGTCCGGACTCGCCGGGACCCTCGCGTCTGTGCCCGCAACCGTGCTTGGGGCCAATGAGCGAATTCGCGTGGGGTTCATCGGCATTGGCGATCGCGGGACCGAACTGCTGCATCACGTCCGAGTCTGCCCGAATAGCGAAGTTGTCGCCTTCTCCGACGTTTACACCAAGCGCCTCGACAAGGCCAAGAACATCGTGCCCTCGGCGGCGGCCTATCTCGACTACCGCCGGATGCTCGACGATCCGTCGATCGACGCGGTGGTGATCGCCACTCCGCATCACCTGCACGCCGAACATTTTTGCGCCTCGCTCGATGCCGGGAAGCACGTTTACCAGGAAAAGACGATGGCGTTCACGGTCGAGCACGCCAAACGCATGCGGGCGTCGTTCCAGAATGACGGCGCTAAGCACGTGGTGCAGATCGGCCACCAATCGTGCTCATTCGGCCAGATGGCCGACGTGCGGCAGTTTCTCTCCGAGCCGAAACGCATGGGTAAAATCACCGCCATCGTGATGCACATGTACCGCAACACGCCGCACAATAAGCCGCAGTGGTCGCGGCCGGCGTTGCTCACGCCAGACGTCAATCCCGAAAACGTGCACTGGCAATCCTTCTTGGGCGAGGCGCCGGCGCGGGACTTCGATCCCAACCGCTTCGTCAACTGGCGATTGTTCTGGGATTATTCGGGCGGCAATGTCCACGAAAACATGTCGCACCAGATGAGCTTCTGGTACAAGGCGCTGAACCTCCAAATCCCCAAAACGGCCACCATGCATGGCGGCACGTATCTTTGGCAGGACGGCCGCGAAGTGCCGGACACGATCAACGTCTCCATCGAACAGCCCGAGGAGATGCTGATCAGTTGGTCCTCGGGCTTCGGAAACAATCAGCTCGGCGTCACCGAGGACGTTCTGGGCGATAACGGCGCCATCGCACGCGGCAACCAGGTCCGGTACGCCCCCCAAAAAGTGAACCGGCCGGATGGCGTGGAGATGGTGGGACACGCCACGCACGTCCCGCACGTCCACATGCAGAATTTCTTCGACTGTATCCGCACCGGCAAGGAGCCGAATTGCCCCTTCGATCTCGGCTTTCGGGTATCGATCGCCTGTCGCATGGCGGTCGATAGCTTCAAACGCGGTCGCACGCTGCGCTGGGATCCGAAGCAAGAGGAGATCGTCTAGCCTCCGCACATGGATTTCGGATACACCCACGAGCAGAATCAACTCCGGAAGTCGATCCGGGAGTTTACCGAGGCGGAGATCAAGCCGCATGTGATGGAGTGGGATGAAACCCAGGTGTTCCCCCTCGACGTGTTTCGAGCACTCGGCGGCCTGGGAGTTCTAGGCGCCATTTTCCCGGAGGAATTGGGCGGCTCTGGTTACAACTACGTCGACTACGTCATCCTGATCGAAGAAATTGCCCGCGTTGATCCGTCGATCGCGCTGAGTGTCGCCGCGCACATTTCGCTGTGTACCAATCACATCTATGTCGCCGGCAGTCGCGCGCAACACGAGCGCTACCTTCCCAAGCTCGCGACCGGCGAATGGATCGGGTGCTGGTCGCTGACCGAACCCGAATCCGGATCCGACGCCGGTGGGACGCGCACCAAAGCGATCCTCGACGGGGAGTGCTGGGTGGTCAACGGCTCGAAGACATTCACTACGAATGTCCACATCGCCGACGTCTGCGTTGCCATGGCGGTGACGGATCGCGCGGCGTCCCATCACGGGATCTCTGCATTCATCGTCGAAAAGGGAACGCCGGGGTTCCGTTTTGGCAAGAAAGAGAACAAGCTCGGGATGCGCTGCTCGCCCACTGGCGAGGTGTTGTTCACGGAATGCCGGCTGCCGTCGTCGCAGCTCTGCGGAAAGCCGGGTGAAGGATTTGTGGACAGCTTGCGGATTCTCGACGGCGGCCGCATCTCGATCGCCGCCTTGGCCGTCGGAATCGCGCAGGGCGCCTACGAGGCAGCGCTCAAATACTCGAAGCAAAGGAAACAATTCAGCCGCTTTATCTCCGAGTTCCAGGCCATCCAGCACAAGCTAGCGGACATGGCCACGGAAATCGACGCCGCCCGGTTGCTGACGTTGCGCGCCGCCTGGCTCAAGGATTGTGGGCACAGCGTCAACAAGGAATCGTCGATGGCCAAGCTCTACGCCTCGGAGGCCGCCGTCCGCACGGCGAATGAGGCTCTGCAAGTTCACGGTGGATACGGCTTCATCAAGGACTATCCGGTTGAGAAGTTCTATCGCGACGTGAAGCTGTGCACCATCGGCGAAGGGACCAGCGAAATCCAGCGCCTGGTGATCGCGCGGCAGCTTCTGAAAAGCGAATGCTAGAAGACCTCGCGGGACAGGTGCTCGCCGGGGACGTGCGTGCACTGGCCCGGGCCGCAACCTTGGTCGAGAATCGCCGGCCCGAAGCGGAGGCTCTGCTGCGCGAGTTGTTTCCGCACACCGGCCGCGCGCTGGTCTTAGGGGTCACTGGCGCGCCGGGCGCAGGGAAGAGCACACTGTGCGATCAACTCACGCAGGCGCTCCGTGCCGAGAGCAAGACGGTGGGCGTCATCGCGGTCGATCCCACCAGCCCCTACACCGGCGGCGCGCTGCTGGGCGATCGCATCCGAATGGAGCGCCATCACGCCGACCCGGGCGTTTTCATCCGCTCCATGGCCACCCGCGGCTGGCTGGGCGGTCTCGCCGCCGCCACGACGGAAATGACGATGCTGCTGGATGCAGCCGGGCGCGACGTGGTCCTGGTGGAAACGGTCGGCGTCGGCCAGGACGAAGTCGAGATCGCGCGGCTGGCGGACGTCACCATGGTCATCCTGGTTCCCGGGATGGGCGATGACGTTCAGGCGATCAAAGCCGGTATCATTGAAGTCGCCGACGTGTTCGTCATCAACAAAGCCGACCTACCGGGCGCGGAAAAGCTGGAACGCGAACTGCACGGGTACCTCACCCTCTCGCATCGTCCCGACGGATGG
>JBGPHB010000546.1:0-4507 GCA_041484155.1 Bryobacteraceae bacterium | reverse complement strand
GCGCCTAGTAAGGCCGCGCCCAGGATCGCGTTCGTATCCGCATCCACCAGGATCTTCAAGAAGCCGTTGGTTTCACCCTTTTCGACGGCGCGTCCGACCTTGGTCATCGGGCGCTTGCCGACCAGCACTCTCTTTCCGGCTTTCCGCGCTTCCGCTACCGTCATGCCGGCCCGCCCCAGCGGGGGATCAATGTATAGGGCGTAGGCCGGAATACGATCGCTCACTCGGCGTGGATCGTGATCGAGAAGATTCGCCGCGACGATCTCGAAATCGTTGTAGGAAGTGTGCGTGAATCCTCCGCGCCCATTACAATCGCCGAGCGCCCAGATTCCGGGAACGTTGGTGCGCAACTCATCGTCGATCGCGATATATCCGCGGTTGTCCACCGCGACGCCCGCCTTTTCCAGGCCGAGGTCGTCCGTGTTGGGACGCCGTCCCACGGCCAGCAACAAATGCGAGCCGATAATTTCACGAGCGCCGCTGTCACAATCGGCTTTGACGACGACCTCTTCGCCCAGCTTTGAAACGCCAATGCACTTGGCGTTCAGCCGGATGTGGATTCCTTCCTGCTCCAGAATTTCCTTCACCGTGGCGGAGACGTCTTCGTCCTCCCGCTGGATCAGGCGCGGCCCCATCTCGACAATGGTGACTTCGCTGCCGAAGCGGCGGTACATTTGCCCGAACTCGAGACCGATGTAGCTTCCCCCGACGATCACCAAGTGGTTGGGCAGAAAGTCGACCTCCATCATCGAACTATTGTTCAGATATGCCACTTGTTCGAGCCCCGGCATTGGAGGTGTCACAGCCCGGGCGCCGACATTGATGAAGATCCGTTCCGAAGTGAGCTTCGCCGTTCCGACGCTCACGTCCCGAGGCGACTCAAAGCGCGCGTGGCCCTCATACACGGTGCAGTTCGCCAAGTTCTTCAGGTTGTCCTCGAGTCCGGTTCGCGATTGGCCCGACACGCCGTCCTTACGGGCCTTGACGCGTTTCATGTCTACACTCACACGCCCTTCCACCGCCACACCGAAATCCGCGGCGCGACGGGCGAGGTGCGCGGCGTAAGCGCTCGCAACCATGGTCTTTGTCGGGATGCAGCCGGTGTTGACGCAAGTTCCACCGAACAGTTTGCGTTCGATAATGGCCACCTTCATCCCGGATGCCGCCAAGCGTCTCGCTAGCGGCGGTCCCGCTTGTCCGGTCCCGATCACAATGGCATCATATGGGAGGGTCATGAATTGATCTTACGCCCGCCTGCGTGTCCAGGATGAAAGAAAAATCACCGCTCCGCTGTAGCTGGGCGCGCAAGCCTCTCGATATCGCCTATCACGACGAAGAGTGGGGCGTGCCGGTTCATGACGACAGGCTCCTTTTCGAATTCCTGATCCTGGAAGGGGCGCAGGCGGGACTGTCGTGGTCGACGATCCTGGCGAAACGTGAGGGATATCGAAAGGCCTTCGCCAACTTCGACGCGAGGAAGATCTCGCGCTTCAAACCGGAGAAGATCGAGCGCCTTCTGCTGAATCCTGGGATCGTGAGAAACCGGCTCAAGATTCTCGCCGCGGTGAGTAACGCGAAAGCATTCCTTGCGGTCCAGGACGAGTTCGGGAGCTTCGACCGCTTCATCTGGGATTTGGCAGGCGGCGGCGTCAAAGTAAATGTTCGAAAGACTCCGAAACAAGTTCCGGCGACGACCGAGGTCTCAGACCGCATGAGCCGGGAACTGTCTCGCCGGGGGTTTAGATTCGTGGGGTCGACGATTTGCTACGCATTCATGCAGGCCGTCGGGATGGTCAACGACTATCTGGTGACGTGCTTCCGGTACCACTGAATCCTCTTTTTGCACTGTGAAAATTCGTTGGACGGCCGTGGGGCAGCCAGTCTTGGCGGCGAGCCGGCCTCCAGGCCGGCTTTCTTGTTTTTTGGGGGTCAGTGGGTGATTGAGTACACCACGTCGTTCACGCCGATGCGAATTCCCAGAGCGGAGTACTTTTCCGGATAGCGCGGATCGTCCGCCCATTCCCAGGAATCGCCTAAGTCCGAATTGAATGACATCGCCACCATCAGGCGATTGTGGTCGTCGTAAATGCCTCGCCAGTGCGCAGTGAAGCCATCGTTCCGGTAGGTGGTTCCGCGTGCCAAAGCCCACTCGCCCGGAACCTGATAGCGGTCGTCCAAATCGTAAACGGTGTGGAAAATCGGGTCGGCGTTTTCGATTTCGACGATGGGCCGGTCTGGAAAAACGGCCTTCATGGTTTCTTCAAACCGGTCCCATTCCTGGGTCCCCCAGAAGTCGTCCAGCATGAGGAAGCCGCCCTTCAGGAGGTATTCGCGCAAGGTCTTCACTTGGGATTCGGTCAGCTTCCAATCACCCATTTCGCCGGCGGCCAGCCAGGGCCAATTGAATACGTCGTCTTCATCGTCCAGGTTTACCGGTTGCTCCACGGACCTCACGTTGAGGCGCGTCAAGCGCCGCAGCGCCTGGGCAAAATGGCGGTCGGCCCGGGGATAATCCTGTGTCCAACTGGTCCCACCCTCCCGCCAGTCGATTCCGCCGCCGAAGCGGAACGGGCGGCTAAACATGCCGTTGGGGTGCGGCGGATACATCAGGCGGGCGAAGATCCATTCGCTCTTCTCCTGATAGTCCGGCGGCAAGGGGATGTTATCGTATGCTTCCATGCTGCGATAAACGCGGAACGGGCGCTGGAAGGCATACAGCGTGGTGAGAAGAACGACTCCCGCCACTAACTGCCACGACACTCTCCGGAAAGTCATGTGCTCGATCTGATCTGAGCATATCATCAGTTGTACGATGGATAGATCACGCCCACGCTCCGACACCTGAGCACTGATTTTCTCGTCGTAGGAGCCGGGGTTGCCGGACTGCGCGCCGCGATTGAGCTCTCCGCGGCCGGCCGCGTCCTAGTGATCGCCAAGGATAGCCTCCGAGAGTCGTCGTCGGAATACGCCCAGGGCGGGATTGCCGCGGCTTTGAGCGACGATGACGAGGTCGCGCTGCACGAGCAGGATACTCTGATCGCGGGCGACGGGTTGTGCGACCCCATCGCTGTCAGCACCCTGGTTGAGGAAGGTCCCGCGGCGATCCAGCAACTGATCGAATGGGGCGCGGAATTTGACCGCGAAGGCTCGCGCCTCATGTTCGCCCGGGAAGGAGCCCACAGCCGTAGCCGGGTGCTGCACGCGCACGGAGACTCCACCGGCCAGGAGATTGCCCGCACGCTGTACCGCAAGGCCGCGTCGCTGCCAGGGGTCGAGTTCCGCAGCTTTGCCGCCATGACCGATCTGATCGTCGCCAGCGACGGATCGGTTGCGGGCGCGGTTGGCTGGGAAGAAGCCTCCGGCACGCGCACGGAAATACGGGCACGCGCGGTGCTGCTGGCTACGGGCGGACTCGGCCGCGTGTTTCGCGAGACCACCAACCCCGATGTCGCCACAGGTGACGGAGTGGCCGCCGCGTATCGCGCCGGCGCCGAAATCGCCGACATTGAATTCGTTCAATTCCACCCCACGGCCCTCTACATTCCCGGCGCGCCCCGTTTTCTCTTGTCCGAAGCCTTGCGCGGGGAGGGAGCGCACCTCATCAATGCCGCCGGCGAGCGCTTCATGGCGCGCTACCATGTGCTCGAGGAACTGGCGCCGCGCGATGTCGTTTCCCGCGCGATCGTCACGGAATTGCGTCGCACCGAAGCCGAGCACGTCTGGCTCGACCTGACTCATCTGGATGCCGCACACATCCGCGCGCGCTTTCCCCGCATCCACGCAACCTGCCTCGGATATGGCGTGGATCTGGGCGCTCAGCCTGTTCCGATTCATCCCGCGGCGCACTATTCGATGGGCGGCGTCCGGACGGATCTCGATGGCCGCTCCAGCATCCCGGGGCTATACGCAGCCGGCGAAGTTGCCTGCACGGGCGTCCACGGTGCCAATCGGCTGGCCAGCAATTCGCTTCTCGAAGGAGTTGTATTTGGAGCGCGCGCCGGCCGCGTAATGCGCGAGTACCAACCCGCAGCGGCGAACGCGGGAGAGATGCTAGAGGAAACTTTCCCGGAGATCTCCGAGTCGGCGGTTCGGAGCCTCACCTGGGATCACTGCGGCATTCTGCGCAGCGGCGACGGGCTTCGAGAGGCGCTATCGGCGCTGGACGTCAAGACTCGCCGCCTGGAAGCCAACTACGAGTTGAGGAACATGCACACCGTGGCAGTCCTGATCGCCCGCTGTGCCCTGGCCCGCCGCGAAAGCCGTGGCGCGCACTATCGTGTGGACAATCCGGAGAAACGTCCTGAGTTCCAGAAGCACTCGGTTGTCTCGCGGGCCGGTGATGTGGAATTCCGGTAAAACCAAAAGAGTTCACGCAAAGCGCACAGGACGCGGCGGCGTCTTCTGTTGCATTGGTGAAAAGGCTGCCGCCGCGTCCGTTGTGCGCGATTTTCACGGAGAGACGCAAAGGCCGCAAAGAAAACCAAGCCCATTCTTCTTGGCGGCCTTT